>JAKAZP010000295.1 GCA_021815905.1 Pseudomonadota bacterium
CCGCATTCTGGTGAGCGCCTGGAACGTGGGCGAGCTCGAGCGCATGCGGCTCCTGCCCTGTCACGCGCTGTTCCAGTTCCACGTGGCCGGCGGCAGGCTGTCCTGCCAGCTGTACCAGCGCAGCGCCGACGTGTTCCTCGGCGTGCCCTTCAACATCGCGAGCTACGCGCTGCTCACCCACATGTTCGCCCAGCAGTGCGAGCTCGCGCCGGGGGAGCTCATCTGGACCGGCGGCGACTGCCATCTCTACGCCAACCATCTGGAGCAGGCGAGGCAACAGCTTGCGCGCGAGCCGTTCCCGTCGCCGAAGCTCGAGATCCGGCGCCGCCCGGCGTCTCTTTTCGACTACCGGTACGAGGACTTCGAGTTCGCGGGATATCGATATCACCCGCCCATTGCGGCCCCGGTGGCGGTATGAGCGCCTCCCGGACCGCGATCCGCCCCGACCTGCTCGAGATTCGCAACTCGAAGGTTCACGGCCTCGGCGCCTTCGCCCGGCGCCGGATACGCAAGGGCACGCGCATCATCGAGTACCTCGGCGAGCGCGTCTCCCACGGCGAAGCCGATCGCCGGTACGAGAGCAAGGATGCCGGCGACGCGCACACGTTCCTGTTCATCGTGGACGCGCGCACGGTGATCGATGCCGGCGTCGACGGCAGCGAGGCGCGTTTCATCAATCACTCGTGCCGCCCGAACTGCGAGTCGGTGATCGAGAAACGCCGGGTGTTCATCGAGGCGATCCGCACCATCGAGCCCGGCGAGGAGATGACCTACGACTATCAGATCAAGCGTGAGGACGACGACCCGCCCGGAATAGACGAGGTATTCGCGTGCCGCTGCGGCTTCCCCGAATGCCGCGGCACGATGCTCTGGCCCGCCGCGCCCGAGCGGCCCGTCCGGGCGAAGCGCAGGCGATCCCCCGCCCGGCCCTCCGCGAAATCATCCAGCGGCGCTCCTGCGCGCGGCAAGAAGATGCCCGTGCGGAGCAAGCGCTCGTCGCGGCGCCCCTGACGGCGCGCGCGTCGCTCCGGCCATGAGCCAGTCCCGCCGCTGGAGTCTCTCGGCCGTCGTCGGCGCGCTGGGCATCGTCTACGGCGACATCGGCACGAGTCCGCTCTACGCGCTCCCCGAGACGCTGAGGCAGGCCGGAGCGTTCGACCGGGAGGCGGTGCTCGGCGCGCTGTCGCTCATCCTGTGGGCGCTGACCATCTCGGTCACGGTCAAGTACATCACGGTCATCATGCGCGCCGACAACGACGGCGAGGGCGGGATCCTCGCCATGTTCGCGCTCGCGCAGCGGCGGATCATCGCCGGCAGCCTCTGGGCGCGCGTCGCCGTGTGGCTGGCGCTCGCCGGCACGGCGTTCTTCTTCTGCGACTCGCTGATCACGCCGGCGATCACGGTGTTGAGCGCGGTGGAGGGCGTCGAGGTGGTCGATCCCTCGTTCGCGCATCTGGTCGTGCCGGTCACGGTGGGTGTCATCATCGCGCTGTTCGCCTATCAGCGCCGCGGCACCGCCCGGGTCGGGAGCCTGTTCGGCCCGGTGATGGTGGTGTGGTTCCTGGTGCTCGGGCTCACCGGAGTCGAGGCGATCCGGCACAACCCGACGGTGCTGCTCGCGGCGAATCCGCTCTATGGCGTGGAGCTGCTCGCGCACCGTCCCGGCGTCGCTCTCGCGATCATCGGCGCGGTGTTCCTCGCCATCACGGGCGGGGAGGCGCTGTACGCGGACATGGGTCATTTCGGACGCGAGCCGGTGCGGATCGCCTGGTTCTTCCTCGTGTGGCCGGCGCTGCTGCTCAACTACTTCGGACAGGGTGCGCTGCTGCTGTCGCGAGGCCGGTTCCTCCCGCAGACGCTGTACGAGCTGGTGCCGGCTTCGATGCTGCCCTGGATGGTGGTTCTCGCGACCGCCGCCTCGGTCATCGCCTCGCAGGCGGTGATTTCCGGGGCCTTCTCCATGGCCCGCCAGGCGGTGCAGCTCGATCTGCTGCCCCGGATCCGGGTGCTGCAGACCTCGGCCACCGAGTTGGGTCAGATCTACGTGCCGATCGTCAACTGGCTGGTATTCCTCGCCGTCGTCGCCTTCGTGGTGGGATTCCGCTCATCGAGCGCGCTCTCGGGAGCCTACGGCGCCGCGGTCGTCGGCACCATGCTGGTGACGACGATCCTCGGCGCATTCGTCGCCGTGACGCAGTGGAACTGGCCGAAGTGGTCGGTCGCGGCGCTGTTCGGGCTGATGATGGTGGTCGACAGCGTGTTCGTGCTCGGCAACATGACCAAGGTGCCGACCGGAGGCTGGATTCCGCTCACGCTGGCCGCGGTGCTCTACACGATATTCCTCACCTGGCGCAGCGGGCGGCTGGAGCTGCGTGCCGCGCTCGCCAAGATGGCCGTGCCGCGCAGCGAGCTGCCGAAGCTGGTCGAGGGAGCCTACCGCCCCAAAGGCACGGGCGTGTTCCTCGCCAGCGATCCGGCGCTGGTGCCCTCCGCCCTGATCCGCAACATCGAGCACAACGGCGTGGTGCACGAGCGGGCGATCATCCTCAACCTCGAGGTGGTGCGCACGCCGCGCCAGGATCCGCTGCATCGGGTCGAGATCGAGCAGCCGCTGCCCGGGGTCTACCTCGTCACGGCCCGATTCGGCTTCATGGAGACGCCCGACGTCAGCGAGGCGCTCAAGGCCTGTCGCGGCCGCGGACTGCGCGTGTTCACCGAGGACAGCTCGTTCTTCGTCGGACAGCACGTCGTGCGGGCACGCCGGCTGCCCGGCTGGCGCGGCCTGCGGCGGCGCCTGTTCGCCTGGATGCAGCGGCACAGCACGCAGGCGGCGGAGTTCTTCCGCATGCCGTTCCGGGGCGTCGTCATTCTCAACACCGCGGTCGAGATCTAGACCTCGTGGCCGGCGAGCCATGATCCTGCGTCAGCCGATCATCTCTCTCATGGTCGCCATGGCCGAGAACGGCGCGATCGGCCGCGACAACGGCCTGCCATGGCGCCTGCCGGAGGACCTCAAGCGCTTCAAGGCGCTCACTCTCGGCAAGACCGTGCTCATGGGGCGCAAGACCTGCGAGTCGATCGGCCGGCCCTTGCCGGGCCGCCGCAATCTCGTGCTGACGCGGGATGCGGGCTGGAGGGCGGACGGGGTCACCGTCGTGCATTCCCTCGGGCAGGCCCTCGGGTGCGCCCGCGACGCCGAGGAGCTGGTGGCGATCGGCGGAGCCGAGGTGTATCGGCTGCTCATGCCGTTTGCGCGCAGGATCTACCTGACGGTGGTGCACGCGGATATCGCGGGGGATACGTTCTTCCCCGACTTCGACCCGACACAGTGGGCGGACGTCGAATGCCGCAACCATCCCGCCGACGAGCGCAATGCGTATTCCTTCACGTTCGTCACCCTCGAGCGCAAGAGCGCGCCGGAAGCGCCGGGACTTCGTCCGCGGCAACTCAGTGACTGAGACGCTCCCGGATCAGGGCGTCCGCCAGCGCGAAGTCGACCCCGCCGGCGCCGTCCCGGCGCGCATCGAGCTCCTCGAGGAGCCGCCGCTGAATCTCCCCGCGCCGCAGCGCCTCGGAGTAGGGGATCTCGGGGTGAAACATCACCATGGAATAGCGCGGGATGAACCGGGCGGGGAAGCGCCGCTCGAGCTCGAGCGCGAGCTCCCGTCGTCGCAGGTACGCGGGATCGCGCACGCGGTCGCGCATTTCGACGTAGTTCTCGAGCGCCATTGCTGCGATCGCCGCGGTGTCCGCGAGCCGCGCGGCTTCGAACGCGGCGAACACCGCGTCCCAGCTGTCGCCGCCGTCGAGCAGCCGATCGAGAACCAGACAGTCCTCGAAGGCGGCATTCATGCCCTGGCCGTGGAAGGGCACCATCGCATGCGCGGCATCTCCGAGCAGCACCAGCTTTCCTCCGGCGCGCCACGGGCGCGCGTGGACGGTGCCGAGCTCGCCCTGGGGATGCGCGGCGAACTGACCCGCGAGGTCCGGCAGCAGCGGCAGCACGTCGGGGAAGTGGCGCTCGAACAGGCGCCGCACCGCGG
>JAKAZP010000296.1 GCA_021815905.1 Pseudomonadota bacterium
GCTTGTGTGGAGGAGTGTCGTTCTTGTTGTCGGCCGACACGGTACCCAGTGCGGGCTTCCCGCCCGAGGAGGACCCGTGCTTTCTTCGTATTCGCTAGCTGCTTCCTTCCGGGCCGCCGCTGGCCCTCGATGCTTGAGATACAAGCAATGCCTGTGCCAGCAGGCCGGCGGTGGGGGGGCGATGTGACATGTTGCATCTGCGACGCGGTTCAATTGTGACCCAATGCGCGTTGTGAGAAGTTACGCGCCTGGCGCGGTGACACGAGCGACTCGGTCGCCAGCATGGTCCGGGGCCGAAATGTCGCCAATGTGTCAAGCGCGCCGACACTCGTGGCGTGGCTCCGCCGCCACGATTCGACCTTCTGGCTGTCAACCTTTTGAATCGAAAGATCATTCCTCTCCGGGACGCATTGTAAATGAACTCGACACCCGTCTCGCGAGCGCCGCAGCGGCTTTCTCGATGGCGCTGGCTCGCGGCGCTCGCTTGCCTGCTGGCCGCGCGGTCCTTTGCCTCCGGCAGGACGATGCCGGATCCGCCACAACTGCAAAGGGCGGTGAATTTCTGGGTGCGTGTGTACACGCAGATCGATACCGACTCCGGCTTCCTCCACGATCAGTACCACCTCGGAGTCATCTATGCGACGCTGCACTTCGCGCCTTACAGCTCCCCACGGGCGCGCCAGCGTCTGGTCGAGCGCGCGCGCGACCGGTACATCGCGGAGCTGCGGCGGATCGCCGCGGGCAGCGCCCCGCTCACACGCGACGAAGAGAGAATCAAGGCGCTGTGGGGACCCTCGGCAACGCCGCGGCGGCTGCTCGAGGCGACGCGCGACATTCGTTTCCAGCTCGGACAGTCCAACCGCTTCAAGGCGGGACTGATCCGTTCCGGGGCATGGCAGCAGGACATCGCCCGGACTCTTGCCAAGCTCGGGCTGCCGCCCGAGCTCGCCGCACTGCCCCTGGTCGAGTCCTCCTACAATCCGGACGCCTACTCGAAGGACGGCGCGGCGGGCCTGTGGCAGTTCATGCCCTCGACCGGGCGGCGCTTCATGCGGATCGATGGCGCGATCGACGACCGGTACGATCCCTTTCGCGCAACCACCGCGGCCGCGCAGCTGCTCGCCTACAACTACCGGATCCTCGGCACCTGGCCCCTCGCGATCACGGCCTACAATCACGGTGCGGCCGGCATGCGCCGCGCCGTGCGCGCGGTGGGAACGACCAACATCGCGACCATCATTCGCGAGTACCACACCCGGACCTTCGGGTTCGCCTCGCGCAATTTCTATGTCTCCTTTCTCGCGGCACTCGAAGTCGAGCGGCACGCGCGGCGGTACTTCGGGTCGCTCGTCAAGCTGCCGGAGGAGCGCTTCCGGCTGCTCGCCATGCCGGCCTACGTGCCGATCCGGCCGCTCGAGGGCGTCCTCGACGTGACGGCGAGCCGGTTGCGCGAGCTCAATCCGGCGCTGCGTCCGGCGGTGTGGGAAGGCCGGCTCGACGTGCCGAGGAATTACCGGCTGCGGCTGCCGCGCGCCGACTCGAGGTGGACCACCGCCATGCTGGCATCGAGACTCGGCGCGCGTCAGCTCTATGCCGCGCAGCCGCGGCCACCGAGCTATCGCGTGCGCGCGGGCGACACGCTCTCCCGCATCGCCTCGCTCTACCGTGTCAATCTGCCCGCGATCGAGCGCCTGAACGGGCTCGGCGCGAGGTCTGTGCTGCGCGTCGGGCAGCGCATCGATCTGCCGGGCGTCGCCTCGAGGAGACTGTTGACCGCGGCGAGCGCCGCGCGGCCGATGCCGGCGGCGAGAGCCCGTACGGTGGTGGCGCTCGGCACTTCCGCCGGCGGCAAGGCTTCCGCTCCGGTGTATTTCCCGAGGGGGGCGGCACATCCGATGCCGATCGCCGCCGCGGTGGTCCTCACGGGGAGCTCCCCGAGCCCGGTATCGCCGGGACCCGCCGAGGCCTCCGGGATCACGCACCCCGGTGCGTTCAGGGTCGGAGGGCCCGCTCCTCGCCCGGCCCAGGGCGCGGAAGCGACGGCGCACTCCCTCGCCATGATCTCCCCGGGGCCGGCGAGCGATGCGGCGCACGGCGGACAGCCGGTCTCCGCGGCGCAGGCCGAAGCCCTGAGCCCGGCATTGGGGCCTTCCGCTGACACCGCGCGCACCGCCGATCCCACCGATTATGCCGTGGCGCCGAACGACACCATCCGCGTGGCGGCCGCCGAGACGCTCGGACACTACGCGGAGTGGCTCGATGTGACGGCGTGGGACCTGCGGCGTCTCAATCACATGAGCTTTCGCCAGCCGGTGATCATCGGCCGGCGGCTGAGGCTCGACTTCCGGCGCGTCACGCCGCAGCAGTTCGAGCAGCTTCGCATCGCGTATCACCGCGGGCTCGAGACGCAGTACTTCGCGAGTCACCGCATCCTCGGGACCGAGGTATACGTCGCGCGACGCGGGGACTCGTTGTGGACCGTGACTCGCCGCTACGCGCAGCTGCCCGATTGGCTGCTGCGCCAGTACAACCCGGACACGGACTTCTCCGACCTTCATCCGGGAGCGCAGATCATCGTACCGCGGATCGAGACGCTGCCCGGAGCCGGGTGAGGCGCGTGTGAAGCGCGGCCGGGACGGACCCGGCAACGTGTGACCCGCGCCCGTCGCCGCCCGCGGATCGAGCGCCTATAATCGGCTCATGCCATCGACCCGCGCGATTCTCGCCATTGCGGCGCTCGGCTGCGCAGCGGCGGTGCGCGTCGCCACCCTCGCGCTCGCCGACGTGCCCGCGGCCCATGCGCAGCGGGTGAGCTTCCTGCCCGATCCGACTCTGCCGTTGGTCGATCACGTGGTGGTGAAGAAGTCCGCGCGGCGTCTGTACCTCATGGATGGCAACAAGGTCGTGCGCTCCTTCAAGGTCGCCCTGGGGCGCGATCCGGTCGGCCCCAAGGAGCGCTCGGGCGACTTTCGCACGCCCGAGGGCTGGTACCGCCTCGAGCTGCGCAATCCCCGCAGCGAGTTCTTCCTGTCCATCGAGATCTCGTATCCCAATGCATCGGACACGCGCCGGGCAGAGCTGCACCACTGGCAGCCCGGCGGCTCGATCATGATCCATGGGCTGCCGAACCGCCTGACGAACCTGCCTTCCTATTACAAGCACGCCGATTGGACCGACGGCTGCATCGCAGTCTCCGACGCCGACATGCTGCAGATCTGGCTGCTCACGCGTAACGGCATGCCCATCGACATTCAGCCGTAGCGATGGACAGCGGTTTCGTCGGTCCGGAGTTCATCGACGCGAGAGTCGGTCCCCGGGGCAGCCTCGAGAACCTCTCCCAGGCGGAAATCGGGAAGCTCCTCGATTCCGGGCAAGGGGGACTGTACGCGCTGTTCCGCAAGTGCGCCCTCGCCGTGCTCAACAGCGGCACCCCCACGGACGATGCCAAGGAGATCTTCGACCGCTACCGCGATTTCGACATCCGGATCCTGCGCCAGGCATGGGGTATCAAGCTCGAGGTGCACAACGCCCCCGGAAGCGCCTTCGTCGACGGGCAGATGATTCGCGGGATCAAGGAGCACCTCTTTGCCGTCCTGCGGGACGTGGTGTTCATCTCGAGCGAGATAGTGGGCGGCGGCCGATTCGATCTGGCCGATTCCGCCTCGATCACCAACGCCGTGTTTCACATCCTGCGCAACGCGCGCATGCTCGATTACAAGGCGCGGCCCAACCTCGTCGTGTGCTGGGGCGGCCACTCGATCGGCACCGAGGAGTATCAGTACACCAAGCGCGTCGGCTACGAGATGGGGCTTCGTGGACTCGATGTCTGCACCGGCTGCGGCCCGGGCGCCATGAAGGGACCGATGAAGGGCGCCACCATCGGGCACGCGAAGCAGCGCATCGAGCACGGCCGCTACATCGGCCTCACCGAGCCCGGCATCATCGCCGCGGAGCCGCCGAATCCGATCGTCAATCAGCTCGTGATCCTGCCGGACATCGAGAAGCGCCTGGAAGCGTTCGTGCGCATCGCG
>JAKAZP010000297.1 GCA_021815905.1 Pseudomonadota bacterium
GCCGGGAATCGGCGCTCTCGAAGAGCCTTCCCGGTCGGTCGTGAATCGGCCTAACATGTCGCATGCCAACGCATGCTCGCCGGCGGATGAGACGAGTCGCATCGAGCGCCGCCGTCCTCGGCGCCGCCGCGCTGCTTGCCGGTTGTGACGTCATTTTCGGCCATCCAACACCGACTCCCGGCGGAGGCATGCTGCCGGTGCCCGCCCCGACCGCCACGCAGGTCGCGGTCGGAGGGCCCCGGCCGCCGCGCCTGTATCCCTTCGCCGCGCAACTGAAGCGGCCGCCACCGCCCGCCCGGGAGGAGAGTTACGGCTGGCTCGCGAGCGTCGACTCCGCCCGCACCCGGCGATGGATCACCGCCGAGAATCACTTCGGCGAGCGGGAGCTGCGGGCGATTCCGCAGCGCGCGTGGATCGAGCGGCGGCTCGAGCATCTCGCGCGTACGCCCGCGGCACGAGGCGCGGGGGAATTCACCACCGAGCGGATCTTCTATCTCACGGCCACCGGCAAGCGCCTGCCGATGCTCATCGCCTATCGGCGCGATCTCGTGCGCGACGGCGATCGGCCGGCGATCCTCACGGTTCTCCGCCCCCGCCACGGCGGGTCGACTCCGACTCTCGAGCCGCGCGCGCGGGTATGGATGGAGCTCGGAGGCGTCTATGCCGAGGCGCAGGTCCCCGGCGAAGCGCAGTTCGAGGAGGCCCCGCGCGGCGTTGCCACCCTGTCGGTGCGGAGCGAAGCGCTGAGGGACCTCATCGCCGCGGCACGGTACCTGTTCGAGCGGGGCTATACGCGCCGGGGGCGGCTCGCGATCTACGGGCGCGGCTATGGCGGACTGCTCGCCGGCGCGCTGCTCACGGAATTTCCCCGAGACTTCGCGGTCGCGCTGCCCACGGGCTCGTGGGCGGAATACCGTCATCCCAAGCCTTCGGTGTGCTATCCGCCGACCCTGATCGCGACCGCCCGCCACGACGGCATCGTGAGGCCCTGGCGCGGATACGAGCTGGCGGCGGCACTGCAGAGCGTACAGGCCTGCTCGTCCCAGCCGGTTCTCATCCGGATCTACGATCAGCCGATCGAGCCGCGCGCCGCGGCTTCGGCCCGGGTCGAGGGCGATGCGGATGCGCTCGCTTTCGCGGCCCGCTGGCTCGGGGTGCCGGCGCCGCCCAAGGCTCGCTGAGGCGGCTGGCGCGCTAGGAGTGTCCGCGCGGCGGGGGGGGCTCGCGGCCGTCGGCGCCCTCCGGCTCCTGCGGCGCGGGATCGCCCGGTATGGCGTGCTGTTCCGACAGCCAGGCCCCGAGGTCGATGAGCCGGCAGCGCTCGCTGCAGAACGGCTTGAACGGGGACTGCTCCCAGTCGATCTCTCGCCGGCAAGTCGGGCACTGGACGCGCATTCCGCGCGTCATGTGCAGCAGGTGAGCAGGAATCTGACGTCCGCTCCGGGCTGTGTCGCCCGCTCGGACAGGCCCTTCCAGCTGAGGAACCTCACGTTGCAGCGGTGATGGCTGCCGCTCACCTCAGGATAGAGTCCGGCGGAAGCGGGCAGCGAGATGCGCAGGAGCTGCAGCGGATTGTCGCGATCGAAGGTGATGGTGAAATTGCCGCCTTCGGCGGTCTCCTGCCGGGTGCGGCCGTTCTGGCGGGTGAGCCAGATGAGCTCCGAGACGGCATCGCAGAGCGGACGCAGCAGCGCCAGCCACTGGTTGAAATTCCGCATGCGCAGCTCATCGGGCTGGAACAGCCAATACAGATAGTCCGGCAGGTCGAACTCGCAGGTGCCTCCCGGGATGCCGCTGCGATGCTTGATGGCGTTGAGGAATTCCGAATCCCGCAGCGGCTGCAGGCAGGCGATTCCCGAGTTCATGAGATCGGTTCGCAGCCGGGTGAGATTGGCGATCAGGGTCTTCAACCGGCTCTGGTCGACTCCGGGCTTCAACTGGAACTCCCCGAGCGCGGCGAGCTGGCGCTCGAGCTCCTTCAGCGCATCGGAGCGAATGTCCCCGCGGGCGATGACCGCGAGTATGTCGATCAGGGCGGATACCGCCGCCCGGCTGCCCCACTGGCTCGCCATCTCGTTGTGATAGAGCGCCTGATTGTAGAGGAAGTCGAGCCGCAGAAACGTGCGCATGCGCTCGTTGAGCGGCTGCTCGAAGATCAGGGTGCGGTCATCCGCGACGGGTGCGGCCGCGGGCTCGGAAAGCGAAGGCGCAGCGGCTGCCGGTGCTTCGGGTGTCATGCACCCTATTGTGCTTGACGCGCGCGCCGCGCGTAAACGCCCCGGAGGGTCTAGACGGCTCGCGCGAGCTCGAGATAACGGGCGTGGAGTCTCGAGACCGGCTCACGCAGCGCGCTGATCTCGCCCTCGTTCGTGATGACGTCGTGTGCGGCCTTGAGCCGCGCGGCGCGCGAGACCTGCGCATCGAGGATGGCGCGCGCCTGCTCGGGCGTCGAGCCGTCTCTTGCCTGGAGCCGGCGGATCTGCAGCTCCTCGTCGCAATCGACCACCAGCACGCGGTCGACCTGCCCCATGAGGCCTTTTTCCACCAGCAGGGGGATCACCAGGATCTGGTACGGGCCGCCCGCCGCCTTGGAGAGCGCTTCCACCGCGGTGCCGATGGCCGGATGGATCAGCGCCTCGAGGTCGGCGCGGGCCCTGGGATCGGAGAAGACGATCTCGCGCAGCTTCGGCCGGTCGAGGTGGCCGTCGGGGGTGAGGATGGAGGTCCCGAACCGCTCGACCAGGCGCTCGAGCGGGGGCTGTCCGGGCTCGACCACCTCCCGCGCCACCCGGTCGGTGTCGATGACGGGGACGGCGAGCGCGCCGAAGAGCCTGGCGACGGTCGACTTGCCGCTGGCAATGCCGCCCGTGAGTCCCACGCGGTAGGTTTTCACGTCAGGCGCTTCGCGCGGAATTCACCGCAGGCATTGCCCATCCTCATCCCCTGAAAAGGCCCAGATAAGAGGTCACCAGCTCGTGACCGAACATCAGCATCAGCCAGCCCGCCGCGGCGAGAAATGGCCCGAAGGCGATCGGAGTCGCGCGGCTCTGGCGCTTGGCGGCGAGCACCGCGATGCCCACCACCGCGCCCACCGCCGCCGCCACCAGCACCGTCGGCAAAAGCATACGCCAACCGAGCCATGCACCGAGAGCGGCAAGGAGCTTGAAGTCCCCGTATCCCATGCCTTCCTTGGCCGTGAGCAGCCGGAAAAGGTGATACACGCTCCAGAGGCTGACGTAGCCGGCGGCCGCGCCGATGACGCTCGAGCGCAGCGCCACCGGGATCGGCTCGCCGGCCGCCGCCGGCCCGAAGAGGCTCAGAACGAGACCCAGCCAAAGGAGGGGGAGGGTGAGGCTGTCGGGCAGCAGATGATGATCGATGTCGATGAAGGCGAGCGCCACCAGGAACCAGGTGAGCACGAGCGCCGCCGCGGCGGGCCAGCCGAAGCCGAGCTTCCAGGCGACGGCGGCGGACAGGGCCCCGGTCAAGGCCTCGACGAGCGGGTAGCGCGGGCTGATGCGCTTGCGGCAGCGGGCACAGCGGCCGCCGAGCGCGACGTAGCTCACGATCGGAATGTTCTGCAGCGCCGTGATGGGCGCCTTGCAATGCGGACAGGCCGAGCGCGGCACGACCAGGTCGAAGCGCTCCGCCACGGCGAGGGTCGCCGGAACCGTGGCATCGTGATCGCCCTGGGCGAGCTCCGCGCACTGCGCGCGCCACTGGCGCTCGAGCATGATGGGCACGCGGTGGATCACGACGTTGAGGAAGCTGCCGACGATGAGTCCGAGCAGCAGGCAGGCGAGCACGTAGAGCGCGGGAGAGGCGGCAAGGAGCGAGATCAAGGGCGTCCCTCGGCTGCCCATCGCCCCGGGACGCCGCGCGGGGTCGCGGCGTGGCGTCGCGGGGTCGGCACCGGCGCTTTCAGCCGACGACCTGACCGAGATGGAAGATCGGCAGGTACATCGCGATCACGAGGCCGCCGACGATGACGCCGAGCACCACCATGATGAGCGGC
>JAKAZP010000298.1 GCA_021815905.1 Pseudomonadota bacterium
TGATTCCCCCCTGAGCGCCCGCAGCCCGCTGCGGGCCTCGCTCCGGGCGCTGCGCCGGAGCATCCCCCCCGCCGAGCGCAGGCGCGCCGCGACGCGCGTCGCGCGCAATGCCGATCGCGCGCTTCATCTGCGTCCCGGGTGGCGCGTGGCCGCTTATTGGGCGAGCGCGGAGGAGCTCGACGCGGCGGCGCTGATCGCGCTCGCCGAGCGCCGCGGCTGTCGCGTGTTCCTGCCGCAGATCGAGCGGCGACGGCTCGGTCGCAGGATGCGCTTCCTCGAGAGCACCGGACGGCATCGCGCCAATCGCTTCGGGATTCCCGAGCCGCAAGGTCCGCAGTTCGTGAGCCCGCGCTGTCTCGACGTCGTGTTCCTGCCCCTCGTCGGCTTCGATCGACACGGCATGCGTCTCGGCGCGGGAGCCGGCTACTACGACCGCGCATTCGCGTTCAGGCGACTGCGGACCGCCTGGCACGCGCCACTGCTCGTCGGAATCGGCTTTGCGCTGCAGGAAGTCGCCCGACTCGCGGCCGCCGCGCACGACGTGCCGCTCGATCTGGTGATCACCGAGCGCGAAGTGATCCGATGCGCGCCCGCACTCACGCCTTCCTCTCCTGCGCGAGTGAGCCGCGGCTCACGGCTCTCGCGCGCCGACTAGCACATCCGATCCGGCCTTGCTTGTTTTTTTGTTTGACGTGTATATACTCCGACCTCGGACTAACCCGTCAACTGGAGAGCCAACATGGCGAAGGCAAAAAAGAAGGCCAAGAAGAAAGCTGCGAAGAAGAAGTAAGGCCTTTCGCTCGGCGGCCGCTTCGGCGGCCGCCGAGTGAGACGAGATTCGAGATGATCGTGCCCGCGCAAGCGGGCACGATCGTTTCAGGAGCAAGGACTTTTCCATGAGGTCGCGAGGCCCATGACGAATGCCGGCGGCGTCTCCTCGCAGGCGGATGCGAACAAGCGGCGGGCCGCGCAAGCCGCCCTGGGGTACATCGAGCCCGGCGCGGTGCTCGGTGTGGGCACGGGCTCCACCGTCGGCTTCCTGATCGAGGCGCTCGCCCGGAGCCCCGGCCGCGTGCGCTCGGCGGTATCGAGCTCCAACGCGACCACCGCCCTTCTGCGTGCCGCGGGCATCGAGGTGCTGGACCTCAACGAGGTCGCGGAGCTGCCGCTCTACGTCGACGGCGCCGATGAAGCCACCCGCGCGCATCATCTGATCAAGGGGGGCGGCGGCGCGCTCACGCGCGAGAAGATCGCCGCCGCGGCCGCGCGGCGCTTCGTGTGCATCGTCGATGAGAGCAAGCTGGTCGGCAGGCTCGGGGCATACCCTCTGCCCCTCGAGGTGATCCCGATGGCCCGCACCCTCGTCGCGCGCGCGCTCGAGGCCCGCGGCGTCCGCCCCGTATGGCGCCGCGGGCTCGTCACCGACAACGGCAACCACATCCTCGATGTGCACGGGCTCGCGATCGAGGACCCGCCCGCGCTCGAGCGGGACCTTGGACAGATCGCGGGCGTGGTGACGGTGGGACTGTTCGCGGTGCGTCCCGCGGATGTGCTGCTCGTAGGGTCCGAGCGCGGCGTCGAGACGCTTTGATTCGCGCCCGGTGACGGGCGCGACGGATTCCCTCTCCGTTATCGACTCGCCATTCCGCCGGCCAGGGTGAGCGTGGGGCGCGGAGGCTCCTCGACGAGGTCGCGCAGCGTGAGGTCCGCGCAGCGGTCCCGCCGCGCCTCATCGATCGCGCCGAGCAGGCGGTCGACCGGCGGTATCACCACCGAACGGGGACTGAAATGGCCGCTGCGCTGGCGCCGCGCGATCTCGAGAATCTCACCCACGCCGATCCTGCCGATGTCCCGCGCCGGCAGCAGCTCGTCGTCCTCGGTGACGACGAGCAGCCCCGCCCGCTCGAGTCCCCACACCATCTGCGCCACCGCGATTCCGGGAAGCCCGAGCTCGGTCGCGAGCGCGTTGACGTTCCAGCGCCGGCCGCCGATCACGTACACCCGCGCGACGAAATACATCACGCGCAGCGCGAGCTGCTCGACCTCGTCGCTCGAGAGCCTGAGCTCCTGCAACCCCAGCCGCAGGTAGGTCGGATTCTGGATGTAGAACGAAAGCTGCGCTCCCGCGAGCAGGATGAGCCACCCGAGGTACGTCCAGATGAGAGCCGCGACGATGAAGGCGAATCCCGCGTAGACGATGGTGAGTCGGGTCGAGTGCACCACGAATGCCGTGAACACCTTGCCCACCGCGGCCCACAGCACCCCCGCGACCAGCGCGCCCATCACCGCCGGCCGCCAGTGCACGCGCGTATTCGGTATGATCCTGTAGAGCACGGTGAAGAAGGCGCTCACCATCACGTACGGCGCGAGCCTGATGCCGGCGGTGGTGACGATGTCCATGAGGGGCAGGCTCCCGAGCTCGCGGAAGGTCGGGCTGTCGATCGCCCGGTGCGACATGCCGATGAACACCACCAGGATGACCGGGCCTACCACGATCAGGGTCAGGTACTCGGTCACCCTGCGCGCGAAGCTGCGCGGCTGCTGTACGCGCCAGAGGAAGTTGAAGCTGTCCTCGACCTTCTTGATGGTCCCGACCAGCGTCCACGCCAGCAGCGCGAAGCCAACCGAGCCCACCACCCCGCCGCTCACGCCGTTGGCGAACAGCATGACGCGGTCGGTGAGCTCGCGCGCGCCGGCCGCACCGAGCGCGCTGAAGAGCTGGTACACGACGGGCTCGAGGTCCTTTCGGGCACCGAATATCTTCAGGATGGCGAAGCTGAAGGCCGCGAGCGGGATGAGCGACAGCAGCGTCGTGTAGACCAGGCCCATCGCGCGCAGTTTGATGTCGCCGCAATTGAGCAGATCGCGCACCACCGCATACGGATAGCGCAGCAGGCGAATCAGCCGGGCAGATCTGCCCGGGCCGCTGGCTACGGCCCCGAAGAAGCACCAGTCCAGAAAATTCCAGATCCGCGCCCACATGGCCCGACAAGGTTAAGCGGCTGACACGACAATGTCACCACGATAGAGTGCCGTGCCCGGAGGTAAGGAGCGGCTCATGCGCCCAGTCGGCGGCTTTCCGCAACGTATCGTCTGCCTCACCGAGGAAACCACCGAGACGCTGTATCTGCTCGGGGAGGAGCGGCGCATCGTCGGAATCTCCGGCTTCACCGTTCGGCCCGCGCGCGCGCGCCGGGAGAAGCCGCGGGTCTCGGCCTTCACGAGCGCGAAGATCGACCGCATCCTCGCCCTGCGCCCGGATCTGGTGCTCGGATTCTCGGATCTGCAGGCCGGCATCGCCGCGGAGCTCGTGCGGGCGGGGCTCGAGGTGCACGTGTTCAACCAGCGCGGCGTCGCGGGGATCCTGCGCTCGATCCGCACGCTCGGGGGCATGATCGGGTGCGAGGGCCGCACGGGCGAGCTCGTCGCCCGGCTCGAGGCCGGGCTCGAGGCCGCGCGCCTGCGCGCGGCGGCGCTCGGGCGGCGCCCGCGAGTGTACTTCGAGGAATGGGACGAGCCGTTGATATCGGGCATCGGCTGGGTCTCGGAGCTGATCGGCATCGCCGGCGGCGAGGATTGCTTCCCCGAGCTCGCGGCACAGCCGCTCGGACGGCAACGCATCATCGCGGACCCGCTGGAGGTACCCCGACGGGCACCCGACATCGTCATCGGCTCCTGGTGCGGAAAGAAGTTCCGGCCGGAGCGGGTGGCCGCCCGCGCAGGCTGGAGCTCAGTCCCCGCCGTGCGCACCGGATTCGTGCGCGAGGTCAAGTCATCGCTCATCCTGCAGCCGGGCCCGGCGGCGCTCACCGACGGTCTGGCGGCGCTGCAGGAGCTGATCGAGGAGTGGGCCGGGAGCCGGCCCGGCTCCTAGAGTCCGCGCCGTTCCCTGATGAGCTCGAACGCCTCGATGATCTGCTGCGTGCGCTGCTTCGCGTGCTCGACCATCGATTCCGGCAGGCCGTTCGCCTTCAGCTTGTCGGGATGATGTCGGCTCAACTGCCGGCGGTAG
>JAKAZP010000299.1 GCA_021815905.1 Pseudomonadota bacterium
AGGGTGGCGCGGAGGGCGCAGCCGAGGGCGGTGCGGACGGAGCGACCGAGGGTGGCGCGCTGGAGGGGGCGACCGTCGGGGTGGAGCCGGAGGAGGGCGCCGGCGCGGACTGCGGCGATGCGCCCGAGCCGCCGATGAGCTGGATGCTCTCGATCACCACGGGCGTCAGGGGTGCGTCGGACTTGAACGGTCCGAACGCCCCGGTCGGCACGACTCCGATGCGGTCCACGACGTCCATTCCCTCGATGACCTTGCCGAAGACGGCATAGCCCCATCGGGTGGGCAGGGGATCGAGCTCGGGATTGTCGACCAGATTGACGTAGAACTGCGAGTTGCCGGTGTCCGGGCCCGCGGCGCGCGCGAGTCCGACGGCGCCGCGCTTGTTCTCGAGACCGTTGCCGGACTCGTTGTCGATCGCAGGATAGGCCGGTTTGAGCGCATAGGGGGCCGTCGCCTCGTGGCCCCCGCCCTGGATGATGAAGTTGGAGACCACGCGGTGGAACAGCGTGTTGGTATAGAAGCCGTTCTTCACGTAGCGCAGGAAGTTCGCGACGGTGAGGGGCGCGCGGTTCGGCCTGAGCTCGATGATGAACGAGCCCATGCTGGTCGTGACGCGCACCTCCGGGTTGCTCTGGGTGGCGGCGGCGCTCGCCGCGGCGGCCTGCGAGCCGGGAGCGGCGGCGAGCAGCAGGGCGCCGCAGAGCGCGGCGAGCGTGGCGAGCGGGCGTGCCCTGGAGGGCGCAGGCGCGCCCGGCGGCAGGGCTCGCGAAGGCGGGCAGTGGAAGGCGCGGTGCCGGTCGAGCATTGATCCTCCTCGGTTCGGTCGGGCAAGCGCACAATCTTAGCAATTGCCGCCGCCGGCCGGGGGGCGCCCGGACGGAACGCGCGGCGGGTGCCCCGGACGGGTGGCGGGGGTGCGATTACCGTAACATTGCCGCCCATGAGCGGAATGGACAACCCGGCCCCCGAGGCGTTCGGTGCGCTGGTCACGCGATTCGCGCCGAGCCCGACCGGGGAGTTGCATCTCGGCAATGCGCGCACGGCGCTTTTTAACTATCTGCTGGCTCGCCACGGCGGCGGACGGTTTCTGCTCAGGATCGAGGACACCGATGCCGAGCGCAGTCTCGAGTCGCACACCGCCGGAATGCTCGAGGACCTGCGCTGGCTCGGAACGGACTGGGATGCCGGACCGGACCGCGAGGACGAGCACGGGCCGTACCGCCAGTCCGAGCGCGGCCCGCTCTACGCGCGCCACTTCGAGACGCTCGAGGCGAGCGCGGCCGCCTATCCCTGCTTCTGCACGCCCCTGGAGCTCGAAGCCTCGCGTCGCGCGCAGCTCGCCTGCGGCCAGCCGCCGCGATATGCCGGCACCTGCCGCGGTCTCAGCGAAGCCGGGCGGGAGCGCAGGCGCTCCGAGGGGCGCCCGGCCACGCTGCGGTTTCGCGTACCCCCCGGGCGGCGGGTCGATTTCATCGATCTGGTGCATGGCGCGCAGAGCTTCCTCTCGGACGACATCGGCGATTTCGTGATCCGCAGGGCCGACGGGTCGGCCGCGTTCTTCTTCGGCAATGCCATCGACGATGCCGCCATGGGCGTCACCCACGTGCTGCGGGGCGAGGACCATCTGACGAACACGCCCCGGCAGCTGCTGCTGCTCGAGGCGCTCTCGCTGCGCGCGCCTCGCTACGGGCACGTCTCGCTCATCCTGGGCGGCGATGGCGCGCCGCTCTCGAAGCGTCACGGCGCCGCGAGCGTGCGCGAGCTGCGCGAGCGCGGCTACCGTCCGGAGGCGCTGGTCAATCACCTCTTCCGCCTCGGCCACTCGAGCTCCGAGCATGGGCTGCTCACGCTGGAGTCGATGGCCCGGGCCTTTGATCCGGCCCGCCTCGGCCGCTCTCCGGCGCACTTCGATGCGCGCCAGCTCGATGTCTGGCAGAAGGAGGCGGCGCACGCGCTCTCGGGCGAGGAGGCGCGCCGCTGGCTCGCGAGCGTGCTGCCGGGGAGGCTCGATGAGAGCGCCGCGCGCGCCTTCATCGCCGCCGTGCTGCCCAACGTGGTGTTGCCCGAGGACGCGCGTGCGTGGGCGGAGATCGTCTTCGGCGCTCCGCCTGCGCTCGAGCCCGACGCCGAGGCGCTCGTGCGCGAGGCCGGGAGCGATTATTTCGCCGCCGCGGCGCGCGCCGCCGCCGACAGCGGCCGCGATCTCGCGGCGATCGCCGGTGCCGTGCGCGCCGCGACCGGGCGAAAAGGCGCGGCGCTCTACATGCCGCTGCGCGCGGCGCTCACCGGACGGCGGCACGGACCGGAGCTCGCGCCGCTCCTTCAGGCGATGCCCGCCGGACAGGCGCGCGCGCGGCTCGCACGCTTTGCGGGATTGTCAGCGACATGATCCGCATTCACAACTCGCTCACCGGGGAGAAACAGCCGCTCGAGCCGATCACTCCGGGCGAAGTGCGCATGTATGTCTGCGGCATGACGGTCTACGACTTCATGCACATCGGACATGCACGCATGATGATCGTGTTCGACACGGTGGCCCGGTACCTGCGTCACCGCGGTTATCGCCTCACGTACGTGAGGAACATCACCGACATCGACGACAACATCATCAGGCGCGCGGCGGAGCGGGGCGAGACGACCGGCGCGCTCAGCGAGCGCTTCATCCGCGCCATGCACGAGGACTGCGGGCATCTCGGCATCCTCCGGCCCGACTTCGAGCCGCGCGCCACCGAGTACCTGCCGGCGATGATGGACATGATCGCGCGGCTGATGGAGCGCGGCTACGCCTACCGCGCCGCGGACGGCGATGTCAATTACTCGGTGGCGAAGTTCGAAGGCTACGGCCGACTCTCCGGCAAGCGCCTGGCGGACCTGCGCGCCGGGGCGCGCATCGAAGTGGACGAGGCCAAGCGCGACCCGCTCGATTTCGTGCTGTGGAAGCACGCCAAGCCGGGCGAGCCCGCCTGGGACTCGCCCTGGGGGCGGGGACGCCCCGGCTGGCACATCGAGTGCTCGGCGATGTCGATTGCGCTTCTCGGGGCGCACTTCGACATCCACGGGGGCGGCCTGGATCTGAAGTTCCCGCACCACGAGAACGAGATCGCCCAGTCGTGCGCCGCGACCGGCGAGCGTTTCGCCGAGCTGTGGATGCACAACGGCTTCGTCAACATCGACAACGAGAAGATGTCGAAATCGCTCGGCAACTTCTTCACCGTGCGCGAGGTGCTGCCGAGGCTGCGCCACCCCGAGGTGCTGCGGTATTTCGTGCTCTCGAGCCACTACCGCGGGCCGATCAATTATTCGCTCGAGCAGCTCGAGCAGGCCGACGCGGGGCTGCAGCGCCTTTACCTCGCGTTGCGCGGCCTGCCCGAGGCGCAGCCGGGGGACTCGCCTCAGGGTGCGAAATTCCTCGAGGCGATGGACGATGATTTCAACACGCCGGAGGCGATCGCGGCGCTTCAGGGACTCGCGCGCGAGGTGAACTCGGCCAGGGATGCGGGCGATCCCGGGCGCGCCGCGGCGCTCGCCTCCGAGCTGCGGCGGCTCGCGGGCGTGCTCGGCCTCGTGACCGTTGCCCCGGAGCAGTGGCTGCGGCTCCCGCGGCCGGGCGCCCGCGAGGCGCACTCGGGCGGGATGAGGGATGGCGCGGGTTCCTCGCCCTCCCTCACCGATGCGCAGATCGAGGCGCGCGTCGAGGCTCGCGCCGCCGCGCGGCGGGCCCGGAATTGGGCGGAGTCGGATCGCATTCGCGACGAGCTCGCCGCCTGCGGCGTGATCCTCGAGGATCGGCCGGGCGGCACGACCGTGTGGCGCCGCGCCTAGAGGACCTCGCCGCGGCGGGCGTCGGCCGGGAGGCCTGCGGACCGCCCGTCACCTCGGCGGAATCGCTGCGGGATGCGCGGCGGCGTGGCGCCGGAGGTACGCCTCGAGCGTGTTGTGCATCAGCATGGCCACGGTCATCGGCCCGACCCCGCCCGGCACGGGGGTGATCCAGCCGGCGCGCTCGCGCG
>JAKAZP010000300.1 GCA_021815905.1 Pseudomonadota bacterium
AACGGGCCGGCGCTGCCGTCCATGATCGGCACTTCGGGGGCGGAGAGCTCGACGATCGCGTTGTCGATGCCGAGGCCGGCGAAGGCCGACAGCAGGTGCTCCACCGTCGACACGCGGGTGTTGCCCCGGCCGAGCGTCGTGCCGAGCATGGTGTCGCCGACATTCTCCGCGTTGGCGAGAACCTCCGCGGGCTGCGCCAGATCGGTGCGCCGGAAGATGACGCCTGAATCGGGCGCGGCCGGGCGAAGCGTCATGAGGACCTTCTTGCCCGTGTGCAGACCCACGCCCGTGGCGCGGATCGAATTCTTGAGCGTCCGTTGACCGACCATCGTTTTCCAGCTGCTTGGTTTCCTCGTCCGGTACGGCTGCGATCCGCCTCGCGGTCGCGCCGGCGACCTTGGCGTGAGCAGGCTCGCACGCCGCGCGCCTGAGGACCCGTTCGGCCGCCCGGCCCCGCGGCCCCGCGGCGTCCCGAGCCCGGACGCCTGTCCAGCCGCCGCGGCGGCCGCCTCGGCCGTCCGAGGCGGCGCGCCCCCCAAAAGGGAGGCGCACCATCGCCGCGGTGCGAAACGGCGCGTTACCGTATCACAGGCGCAACCTCTGCTCCATGACGAATTGTTACGTTCGCCACCCTCCGTCAGTCGGCCTGGCGGCGCAGGAACGCGGGTATGTCGAGCAGGTCATCCACGCCCGGATCCGGGCGCAGCCCGTCACCCACGGCGCGCTGACGTTGTACGGTAGGTTTGTCGAGCGCGGCGTAGTCGCTGCTCGAGAGCGGGCTGCGGCGGACGACCCGCATCGGCGGCTCGGTCCGGGTTGAGGTCTCGCGCGCACCGGCCTCGCGCGCGGGCGCGCCGTCGCGCTCGCGCGTCATGCCCCCGAACGCCGGCGGCCGCGCCGCCGCGGCCGGGCGGCCGAGACCGGTCGCGACCACGGTGACCCGCACCTGATTGCTGAGCTCGGGGTCGATCACGGTTCCGACGACCACCGTCGCGTCCTCGGATGCGAACTGCTTCACGATCTGACCGACTTCCTGGAACTCGCCGATCGACAGATCCATGCCGGCGGTGACGTTGACGAGGATGCCGTGCGCGCCGGAGAGATTGATGTCCTCGAGCAGCGGCGAGGAGATCGCCGCCTCGGCTGCCGCCCGCGCCCTGCCCTCCCCGCTCGCCGCGCCCGATCCCATCATCGCCATGCCGGTCTCGGCCATCACCGTGCGCACGTCGGCGAAATCGACATTGATGAGGCCGGGACGGGTGATGAGCTCCGCGATGCCCTGCACCGCTCCCTGCAGCACCTGATTGGCGGACTTGAAGGCATCGAGCAGGGCGGTCTGCGGACCGAGGACGGTGAGCAGCTTCTGGTTCGGAATGGTGATCAGCGAGTCGCAGTACTTGCCGAGCTCGGCGATCCCGTGATCGGCGACATACGAGCGCTTGCCGCCCTCCATCTCGAACGGCTTGGTGACGACCGCCACCGTCAGGATCCCGAGCTCCTTGGCGACCTGCGCCACCACCGGCGCGCCTCCGGTGCCCGTGCCTCCGCCCATGCCGGCGGTGATGAACAGCATGTCGCAACCCTCGACCAGCTCGACGATGCGATCGCGATCCTCCATCGCCGCCTGTCGGCCGACCTCCGGGTCGGCGCCGGCGCCGAGGCCCTTGGTGATGTTGCATCCGATCTGCAGCGCGGTCTTGACCTTCGCGTGCTTCAGGGCCTGCGCGTCGGTGTTGACGCACATGAACTCCACACCCTCGATCCCGGATGTGACCATGTGGGCAACGGCGTTGCCCCCGCCGCCCCCCACGCCTATGACCTTGATCACAGCGCTTTGGCTGTAGGCATCCATCAGTTCAAACATTGCTCGCGCTCCTAATGGGAATCGGTTGGTTGGTATCGTTCGATCTGTCAGCGTCAGAAATTTCCCTGGAACCAGGTCCGCATCCGGTCCAGAACCGTCCTGGCGTTGCCGCCCAGGGACCGCCCGCGACGCGCGGGCAGGATGTTGTCGCGGGCGTAGAGCAGCAGCCCCACGCCCGTGGAGAAGACGGGATTGCGCACGACGTCGGTCAGCCCATGCACCTGCTGGGGCAATCCGAGCCGCACCGGCACGTGGAATACCTCCTCGGCGAGCTCGATCGCGCCTTCCATCTTGGCGCTGCCGCCGGTGAGCACCACGCCCGCCGCGACGACCTCCTCGAAGCCGCTGCGGCGCAGCTCCTCGCGCACGAGGCCGAAGAGCTCCTCGTAGCGCGGCTCGACGATCTCGGCGAGCGTCTGCCGCGCGAGGCGCCGCGCGGGCCGGTCGCCCACGCTCGGCACCTCGATGCTCTCGTCGGGATTGGCGAGCTGCGAGAGCGCGCAGGCGTACCGGATCTTGATGTCTTCGGCGTGCTGCGTCGGCGTGCGCATCGAGACCGCGATGTCGTTGGTGACCTGGTCTCCCGCGATCGGGATCACGGCGGTGTGGCGGATGGCCCCGTGCGAGAACACGGCGAGGTCGGTGGTGCCTCCGCCGATGTCGACCAGGCAGACGCCGAGCTCCTTCTCGTCGTCGGTGAGCACCGCGAAGCTCGAGGCGAGCTGCTCGAGGACGACGTCGTCGACCTCCAGCCCGCAGCGCTTGATGCACTTCTCTATGTTCTGCGCGGCGCTGTCGGCGCCCGTGACGATGTGCACCTTCGCCTCGAGCCGCACGCCCGACATGCCGATCGGATCGCGGATGCCCTCCTGGCCGTCGACGATGAACTCCTGCGGCAGCACGTGCAGGATCTTCTGGTCCGCCGGGATCGCGACCGCCTTGGCCGCGTCGATGACGTGCTCGACGTCTCCGTGAGTCACCTCGCGATCGCGAATGGCCACCACCCCGTGGGAGTTGAGACTGCGCACGTGGCTGCCGGCGATGCCCGCGAACACCGAGTGGATCTCGCAGCCGGCCATGAGCTCGGCTTCCTCCACGGCGCGCTGGATCGACTGCACGGTCGATTCGATGTTGACGACCACCCCCTTCTTCAGGCCCCGCGAGGGCTGGGAACCGAGGCCCAGCACTTCGATGGCGCCGTCGGCGCCGACCTCCCCGACGAGGGCGACCACCTTGGAGGTGCCGATGTCGAGTCCCACGATCAGGTTTCTGTCGGATCGCTTAAGCATCGTGTCTGCCTTGGGTTTTTGGCGCGAGGGCGGTCCGCGGGGGCGTCGTCGGCTCCTCGCCCGGTCTCCAGCCGACCGCGAAACCGTTCGTGTAGCGCATGTCGACGTACGAGATGGCCGCGGCGCGGCTCTTGACGATCGCGAGCGCCGCGCTCATGAATTTGTCGAAGCGCCGGTCGATCTGGGTGCGTCCCAGCCTGACCGTGATGCCGTCATCGAGGGCGAGGCGCCACGCGCCGCGCGCGTCGAGCCGCATCGAGGTGATCGCGAGACCGGCCTGCGAGAGTCGTGCCTGCATCGCGAGGTAGCGCCGGGTGACCTGCGCCTCCGAGCCCTCGGGGCCCGAGAGCGCGGCGAGGCTCTTCGGCGGCTGGCGCACGCCGGTCAGGAACAGCTCTCCGCGCATGTTGACCAGCCCGTCGCTCCCCCAGCGCGCCGCGGCGGTCTGCTCGATCACGCGCACGGCGAGTCCATGCGGCCAATCGCGCTCGATGCTCACCGAGTCGACCCAGGGGAGCGCCCGGATCCCGCGGCGCACCGCGGCGAGGTCGACGGTGAGCAGGCCCGTGCCGCGCGCATCGTTCGCGACGACACGCTCGACCTCGAGGGGCGAGACGTGCTCGAAGCGCCCGGTCACGGTGACGGTGCGGATCGGCTGGTCGAGAGCCCAGAAGAGCGTCAGCAGCGTCGCGCCGACCACGGTCACGATCGCGAGCGCCCGGCCGAGCGCGCGCCACGGCACGCGCCGCAGCGGGAAGCGCTCCGGGGACGCCTCGACCTGCGCCTTGCGGCGGTTGCGGGTGCGCTTCAGCATGGCTCGGTCGGGCCTCCTTGCGAATCCGGCAGATCGG
>JAKAZP010000301.1 GCA_021815905.1 Pseudomonadota bacterium
ATCGAGCCCGATGGCTTCAGCGGTCCCCGGGAGCGGGGGCCCGAGCCGGGGAGGCCCGGCGCCGGAGGCGACCGCCGCCTGAATGGCGGCCCGCACCTGGGCCGCCGTCACGGGGCCGGTGGCATAGTTCCACCGCTCGCCGACGCCTTGCGGATAGAGGCCGGAGGGCGCAAAGCCCTGTGTCAGCTTCTCGAGTCCGAGGTAAGGCAGATCGGAGCGATAGCCGAGATCCTCGCGCAGATAGGCGAGCACCGTCGCATCCCCGGCGCCGCTCGGGGGGCTGGTGCGCCGGCCGTCGAGGAGATAGAGCACCTTGCCTTCGCTCTTCAGCAGCTCGGTGCGGAACTCACGCGGGGTGATCACGAGCGTGCGATGGTCGATGAGATCGGGCGCGATGCCGGTGAAGCGCGCAAGCTCGCGCGCGATGCGATCGCGCTCCCCGGCGGACAACCGGCCGATGCGCGCGAGGGCGGGCGCGTAGGTGCGGCGCACCCACGCCTCGGCCCTGCGGCGGAGCGTGGCGACGCTCGTGCCGAGCGCCGGATCGCTGCGGTGCCAGTAAAGCGCCGTGCTCGCCATGTCGACGACGCCGAGCGCCTGCTCGAGGGTCGCCGGGCCGTAGTGCTTCGCGAGACCGAACCCGCCGGAGATCAATACCAGACCGTTCACCCGGATCCCGCGCTGCTCGAGCGCATAGGCCACGTGCGCGGCGCGGCCCGCCCCCCAGCTCTCCCCGGCCAGGAAGACGGGCGCCCCGACCTCATCGTGCAGAATGAGCCAGCAACGGACGAACTCCGTGACCGAGGCGACATCGCCCACGGTACCGGCGAACTCCTTGAGGTATTTCCGCCGCGTGGGGCGGCTGAAGCCCGTGCCGATCGGATCCACCATGACGAGATCGGCGGCGGAGAGCCAGCTGTCGGGATTGTCGAGGAGACGCGTGCCCTGGATGAGCTTCGGTCCCGCGAGATCGAAGTTGACCCAGGTCGATGGCGCGCCCGGGCCGCCGTTCCAGAGGAACATGACCGGACGGCGGGCATGCCCGCCGCCTCGCTCGACTTCCTTGCGGCGACGAGCGCCGTCACCCCTCGCCGATCTGCGCGAGGCGAGCCGGTAGGCGGTGTAGAACATGTAGCCGCGCGGCTTCCCCGTCTCGACGTCGCGGATGGCGATCCGCCCCACCTCCGCGGTGTAGGCGAGTTCCCTGCCACCGATCAGAGCCCGATGGCGCGTCACGATCGGCACCCCGTGCGGGGGGTTGGCAAACGCGGCGGCGGCAACGACGCACAGAAGCGCCGCGCTCGCGAGCGCGCTCCCTGCGCGAGCACGCGGGCCGCGGGAAGCCCCGCGGGAAGCGGCGTGCCTCAGGGAGCGCTCAGGGGGCGGCACGATAGAGCTCCTCGACGTCGTGCATGAAGGCGAGCGCACTCCGCGGGCGGCTGTAGAACTCGTGGCCGCCGGGGTAGACCTCGAGCTCGAGACGTTTGCCTTTCACGGCGGGCGGAATCTGATCGGCCGCCAGGCGCGACATCATGAACGGGCACGCGAGATCCGTGTATCCGTTTGCCATCATGACCCGGAGATGAGGATCGACCGCCAGCGAGCGGTCAACGGCGCCGAACGATTGAGTCTCGGCCGGCTGCGCGGTCGCGGACGAGCGCGGCCCGTATTGCCAGTGCGCCGAGACCTCGGGGTTGTAGTTCCAGTATTGCTCCGGCGGCGTCCAGCCGAGGATGCGGCCGAGGAAATCGGTCAGGGCGGCGCCTTCCAGTGAGAGCTGGGAGATCACCATGTCTTCGCCCTTCGGCCCGTGGGACCAGGGATGCGGATCCGGCGAGGTCCAGTCGATGTCGTATCGGCTGCCGATCGTGCCCTGGTTGCGAAACACGTCACGGAGAAAGACGCTTTGCGACAGGCGGCCGCCGAGGGCGCGCACGGTCGCTGCGGGAACTCCGGTGTAATGCGCGACGCGCTTCACCATGCGCTCGAAGCCGGCTGGATCCGACGTTCCATTGAGCAGCGCGGTGACATAAGGACCGACCGCATATTGCTCGACGCCGCGCATGAGCTGCGGCGTGAGCTTCCTGCCTTCGCGCTCGTAGCTCGCGGCGGCCATCGAGGGCAGGTCGATGACGTAGGACATCGGCGACAGGGTTTCCGTGTGAACCCCGGTCGGCGTCAGGACGCTCATGTCGAGGTAGGGTGAGATCAGGATGAGGCCCGACATCCCCACACCGCGGAAAGTAAGATCCTCCACCATCAGCGGCGCACGGAAGCCGCCGTAGCTCTCGCCGACGAGGTACTTCGGCGAGTTCATTCTCTTGTGCGTCTTCAGCCAGTCGAAGATGACGCGGGAGAGATAGTCGACATCCTGATCCGTGCCATAGAAGCGCGCGATCGTCTGCTTCGGCGACAGCAACGAGCGGCTGTAGCCGGTGCCCACCGGATCCAGGAACACGAGATCGGTGAACGGCAGCCAGCTCGCAGGGTTGTCGTGCCAGTCGAGGGGCGAGGATGGGCCGGTGCCCTGAACCCCCATGGTGATGGTCTTCGGCCCGATGCCGAGGGTGAGCCCGGCCGAGGCCGAGCCCGGACCGCCATTCAGGGCGAAAGTCACGGGACGCCGGGCGCTCGACTCACCGTCCAGGATGAAGCTGACATAGCTCATCCTCGCGATCACGCGGCCGGTGTGATCGAGGAGCGGAAGCCATCCGGCGTGCACCTGGTATCGCAGCACCTTGCCGCCGATCCGCGCGGTCTGCTCCCGCGAGACCCCGGGGGGAAAGCGCGCCGGCGCGCTCGCCGGAGCGGGCGGTGCGGCGAGCGCCGCGATGGTCCCGAGGAGCGAGAGCGCCATCAGCCGAGCGATCCATCCGATCGCGGGTCCCGGATCCGTGAGCTTCAGTCTCATGTCATCCTCTCGCGGTGCGTGAACCCTGCGAGCCTGGCGCGTCGGAAGTCCCGACGATCCGCCCGCCCCTGATCGAGCCCGGCTGCACGAGCCCTCGGCCCCCGAGCGGACACCGGGTGCGCTCCTAACCGGGCCCGTGAATGATGCCGATCCCGTTCTCGATCTCGATGTGGGTTCCATACGGGGCCGAGAGGCGCTTGACGCGCTCGAGGATCTCCACCGCCTGCGCGGGATCCGCCGGTCGCGGGCGGCCGTCGGTCGGTGAGTGGCTCGACTCGATCTCGATCGGATAGAGCCTGATCTCGCTCACCTGGCCGTGCTCGTACGTCGTGACCGGCACCAGGGTCTGGAACCAGGCGTCGGAGAATCGGATCAGCGCCCCGCCCGGAACCTGATAGCTGCGCATGCCGCCGAACTGGAAGAAGAAGCTGCCGAGACTGTAGAAGATGGGCTTGCCCTTGTAGATCTCGATCCCCCCGAGCACGTGTGGACCGTTGCGTACCACGGCGTCGGCCCCGGCGTCGATCGCGGCGTGAAACAGCTCGCGCTCGAAGCTCGCCGGGCGCGCGGTGTCGTTGTCGTCGCCGTGGCCGGGATTGCGATAGGGCGTGATCTCGTGCGCGTGGATGGAGAAGAGCACGAAGTTGGCGTGTTGTCGCGCCTCGCGGACGCCATCGATGATCGCGCGGTAGTCGCCGGGATTCATCTCCCAGTTGATCCCGCGCGCGGCGGCGCCGCGGAACACGGCGCTGCCCACCAGCAGATCGCGCCGACCCTGCCCCGCGCGCGCGCTGCCGAGCTCTCCGGACCAGGACTGCCGGAGCGAGGTCACCCTCAGGCCCCCGAGGAGGCTCTCGAGCTCGTTGAACTGCACATGGGGCAGCAGGTGCACCTCCCGCACGTGCAGCGCGCTGATCCCGGGGCACCCCTTGGCGTAGGGACCGTAGCGGGGAGCGGGCGGCGGACAGGCGACCGACATCGGGGTGAAGGTGGATGCGGTATCGACCAGCGCCGCGATGCCGTTGCGCGTCGTGAGATAAGCGGGCGCGCGCGCCTCGGCCCGGGTCATGCCGG
>JAKAZP010000302.1 GCA_021815905.1 Pseudomonadota bacterium
GGTGTCGCCTTCACCGGCTCGACCACGACGGCGGCCACGATCAACCGCACGCTCGCGGCGCGCGACGGCGCGATCGTGCCGCTGATCGCCGAGACGGGCGGGGTCAACGCCATGATCGTCGATGCGACCGCGCTGCCGGAGCAGGTGGTCGACGACGTGGTCGCCTCGGCATTCACGAGCGCGGGCCAACGCTGCTCCGCGCTGCGGGTGCTGTACCTGCAGGAGCAGATCGCCGACCGGGTGCTCGAGATGCTGATCGGCGCCATGGGATGTCTCACCATCGGCGATCCGGCCGATCCGGCGACCGACGTCGGGCCGGTGATCTCGCCCGATGCGCGCGAGCGGCTGCGCCGGCACGTGGAGCGCATGAGCCGCGAGGCGCGAGTGCTCTACGCCTGCCCGGTCGATCATTGCCCCGCGAGCGGGTACTTCTTCGGACCGCACCTGATCGAGCTGCGCGCGCTCGATCAGCTGAAGACCGAGGAGTTCGGGCCGATCCTGCACGTGGCGCGCTATCGCTCCGCGGATCTGCCGCGGGTGATCGAGGCGATTCGCGCGAGCGGTTTCGGTCTGACATTGGGAGTTCAGAGCCGGCTCGAGACGCTCGCCGAGCACCTCTTCCGCTCCCTGCCCGTCGGCAACACCTATGTCAACCGCAACATGATCGGGGCGGTGGTCGGGGTGCAGCCGTTCGGGGGGCAGGGGCTCTCGGGCACGGGCCCGAAGGCCGGCGGTCCCAACTACCTGCAGCGCTTCGCCACCGAGCGCACGCTCAGCCTCAACACGGCGGCGATCGGCGGGGCGGTCGAGATCCTCTCCTGAGGCGAGCCGTCGGAACGCGGCCCGCTCCCCGTCCGGGCGGGCGCCGCGGTTCGCCGCTCAAGCGCGCAGCCGCCGCGCCAGCTCCGCGAACGAGTCGACCGGCTCCAGGCAGACGCTCCCCCGGCACACGTAGGCGGTCGCCTCGCCGCGCGGCGCCTTCCCGGCGAGCGCAGGCGGGAGGTCCGGCGCATCGGCCGGGATCGCGAGCACCATCCGCCGCGGCGCATACAGCCGGGCGAGCTCCCGCCGCCAGGCCTCGATGATCCGCGGCTCGCCGCGCAGGATGACGGCCTCCGGCGGATCGAGCAGCTCCTCGAGCGCATCGAGCAGGCTCGCGTGTCCCTGGGGGAAGCGGCTCATCGACTCCCATCCGGCGCGCACCGCGCGCTCGGCGGCAAGAAGGTAACGGGGCTCCCCGAGGAGGTATCCGATCCGCTGCAGCACGCGGGCGGCGATGCCGTTGCCGGCCGGGGTGGCATCGTCGGCGAACGATTTCGGCCGATGAATCAGCGCCTCGTGATCGTCGGCCGTGAAGAAGAAGCCGCCGGCGCTCTCATCCGCGAAATGCCGCAACAGGACCTCGAGCAGCTCGCGGGCGAAGGCGAGCTCGTCGGCGCGGAATCTGACCTGCTGCAGCTCGAGTACCGCGTCGGCGAGATACGCGTAGTCATCGAGATAGGCCTCGAGATGAGCCCGCTCTGCGAAGGAGGTGGCGAGCAACCGGCCGTCGCGCCACATGGAGCCGCGCAGGTATTCGAGCGCACGGGACGCCGAGTCGGCGAGATCCTCGCGGGCGAGCGCGCGCGCGGCGATCGCCATGCCGCGGATCATGAGCGCGTTCCAGGAAGTCAGGACCTTCTCGTCGCGTCCGGGACGCACGCGGCGCTCACGGATGGCGAGCAGCGTCGTGCGCGCGTGGTCCAGCAGCGTCTCGATGGTCTGCGGAGCCGTTCCCCCGCGCGAGGCGATATCCTCCACGGAGCGGAAGACGTGCAGGTGCCAGCGGCCCTCGAAGTTGGGCTCGCGGTCGAGACCGTAGCGCGCGGCGAACGCGGCGTACTCCTGCGGTGCGAGCGCGGCGCGGATTTCCTCGCGGTCCCAGACGTAGAACCTGCCTTCGTGGCCCTCCGAGTCCGCGTCCAGGCTCGAGTAGTATCCCCCCTGCGCCGACTGCATCTCGCGCCGCGCCCAGTCGGCCGTCTGCGCGGCGACGCGCCCGTAGAACGCATCCCCGGTGGCCACGTGGGCGCTCGCATAGGCGGCGAGGAGCGATGCGTTGTCATAGAGCATCTTCTCGAAGTGCGGAATCATCCAGTACTCGTCGACCGAGTAGCGGCAGAAGCCGCCGCCCAGCGCATCGTTGATGCCGCCTTCGGCCATGCGGCGCAGCGTCAGGCCCGCCATGTACAGCGCCTGCAGGTCGGGTTCTCCGCCGTCGGCACGCGCGCGCCAGTCGCGCAGCAGCCGCTCGAGCAGGCCCGCGTGCGGAAATTTCGGCGCGCCACCGAAGCCGCCGTAGCGCGCATCGAAGCTGCGCTCGAGTCCCTCGCGGCAGAGCCTGAGCGGAGCGTCGTCGGGGGCGAGGTCGGCCGGGGGCGCAGGCGGATCGAGCTCGCGCAGCGCCGTCACCAGCGCCTCGTTCTGCTCGCGCAGCGCCGGGCGATGCTCGCGGTGGTACTGCGCGACGCGCAGCAGCAGGTCCCTGAAACCGGGCAGCCCGAAACGAGGCTGCGGGGGAAAGTAGGTGCCGCCGAAGAACGGACGCCGGTCGTCGGCGGTCAGAAACAGCGTGAGCGGCCAGCCGCCGGAGCGCTGCGTGAGCAGCTGCTGCGCGATCTGATAGATGCGGTCGACGTCGGGGCGCTCCTCGCGATCGACCTTGATGTTGACGAACCGCTCGTTGAGGACCTGCGCGGTGCTCTCGTCCTCGAAGCTCTCGGCCGCCAGCACGTGGCACCAGTGACAGGCCGCATAGCCCACGCTGAGGTGCACCGGCTTGTCCTCGGCGCGGGCGCGTGCGAACGCCTCCTCGCCCCAGGGATACCAGTCGACGGGGTTGTGCGCGTGCTGCCTGAGATACGGGCTCGTTTCCCCGATCAGCCGGTTGGTGTATCTCGGCGTCCCGTCCGCGTTCAGGTGTCGAATGTGCATCGCCGGCAAGAATAGCGCGATCGGCAAACCTGTATACTCCGCCGCCGCCGTGCCCACCGACCCCGCCTCGCCTCAGCCGCCGTCATCGCTTCCTGCCTCCGCGGGGGGCGCCGGGCGCGTGCTGCGTCTGAAGCGCGGCGAGGACCGGCGCCTCGGCGCGGGACATCTCTGGGTCTTCAGCAACGAGGTCGACACCGACTCGACGCCGCTCTCGGCCTTCTCTCCCGGGGAGCTCGCCACGCTGCAATCCCATCGCGGGCAATTCCTCGGGTACGCCTACGTCAACCCGCACGCCCTCATCTGCGCCCGGATCGTCAGCCGGGACGCGGCGCAGCCGGTGGATGCGGCGCTCATCGAGCGCCGGCTCCGGGCGGCGCTCGGCCTGCGAGAGCGGCTGTATCGGGAGCCCTATTACCGCCTCGCTTACGGGGAGTCCGATCGCCTGCCCGGGCTGGTGCTCGACCGGTACGGGGGGCTCCTCGTCGGGCAGATCGCGACGGCGGGAATGGAAGCGCTGAAGGGCACCGTCGAAGCCGCGGTCCAGGCGCTGCTGCCCGGATCGAGCCTGTACTGGAAGAACGATTCCGCCGCGCGGGGGCTCGAGCAGCTGCCGCGCGCGGCGGCGGCGGCGTTCGGGGAGACTCCCGCGGAGCTCGAGGTGATCGAGGGCGGGCTGCGGTTCGCGGCCCCGCTCGCGCACGGCCAGAAGACCGGCTGGTTCTACGATCAGGCCGCCAACCGCGCCCGGTTGGCGCGCTATCTGCCTCCCGGCGCGCGCGTGCTCGATGTCTGCAGCTACGTCGGCGCGTGGGCCGTCACGGCTCTGAAGGCGGGCGCGGCTTCGGCTCGCTGCGTCGATTCGTCCGAGGCCGCTCTCGAGCTGGCGCGGCGCAATGCCAGCCTCAACGGCGTGCAGCTCCAGACCCCGCACGCCGACGCCTTCGATGCGCTCAAGAGTCTCAATGCGCAGCGCGAGCGCTTCGACGTGGTGGTCCTCGATCAGCCCGCGTT
>JAKAZP010000303.1 GCA_021815905.1 Pseudomonadota bacterium
CGGCGACTGGGTGCCGTCCCGGGCGCGGTTGGCGACGATCGTGAAGACATTCGAGGTCGCGAGCGCCGCGAGCAGGATCCCGAGCACGCCCATCTGTCGCAGGAACACTCTGCGCGCGGTGGCCGGTCTGAGCTCGTCGGGGCGGTCCATGATGTTCGAAGCGAGTGCCGCATGATTATCGCCCAAACCCGCAATGGATGGCACCCGCCCCCAATCCGGCCGCTCCGGCGCGCCGCCGATGACCTGGAGCCGCGCGCGTCGGCGGCGCGAGCGCGGCAAGCTGCGCTGAGGGAATACAATTGCCCGCGTCCCCGAGAGTGGGGGGATGAAGACCGCGGAGAGGCTGGGCGCGGACAGATGGAAGGCGTTTTCGGCACGTGGCGCTGGCAGCCACCCCCGCATTGGCTGCGGATCGGCGTCGTGGACATGCACACGGGCGGTGAGCCGCTGCGAGTCCTCACGGGAGGACTGCCGCCGCTGCCGGGGCGCACGGTGCTCGAGAAGCGCCGCTTCTTCCGGGAGCACTACGACCATCTGCGCACGGGCCTCATGTGGGAGCCGCGCGGCCACGCTGACATGTACGGCGCGGTGGTGACGCCTTCCGAGAGCGCCGACTGCGATGCGTTCTTTCTGCACAACGAAGGCTACAGCACGATGTGCGGGCACGCGATCATCGCGCTGACGAAGCTCCTGCTCGAGAGCCGTCTCGCCTCAGACGGGCGGGGCGCGCCCGAGCTTGCGATAGCCGTGCCGGCCGGAGTGGTGCACGCGCGGGCAGAGATGCAGGACGGCACGGTGAGTCGGGTCGCCTTTCGCAACGTCGCTGCGTTCGTCTCGCTGCGGGATGCGCAAGTCGAGGTGCCCGGAATCGGACACGTCCGCTTCGATGTGGCCTACGGCGGCGCCTTCTATGCCATCGTCGAAGCGCAGCCGCTCGGGCTCGAGCTCGTGGCTGCGGATCATCATCGGCTGATCGACCGTGGCATGCGGATCAAGCGCGCGATCATGGAGCAGTTCTCCATCGAGCATCCGACGCAGCGGGACCTGAGCTTTCTCTACGGAACGATATTCGTCGGACCGGCGGTCAGCGCGGCGCACCACAGCCGCAATGTCACCATCTTCGCCGAAGGGCAGGTGGATCGATCCGCGACCGGCACCGGCATCAGCGCGCGCGCCGCGCTGCATTACGCGAGGGGCGAGCTGCGTCTGGGGCAGGAGATCACCATCGAGAGCATCCTCGGCAGTGTCATGAGCGTGCGTGTCGTGGAGGAGACGACATTCGGCCCTCATCCGGCGATCATTCCCGAAGCCGGCGGCACCGCGCATGTGACCGGATGCGGCGAGCTCTGCTTCGATCCCGCCGACCCGTTCAATCGCGGATTCCTCCTGCGGCAGGTCGGCACACGGGCTTCGGCATGAAATTACTCGCCTTGTCGGACCGGGATGTCGCCGAAGTGCTGCCGCCTCGAGATCTGGTCCCGGCGATCGAAGGCGCCGCCCGACAGTACGAGGAGCGGAACGTCGTCGTGCCGTCGCGTCTGCATCTCGAGTGGAACGGGAATACGCTGCTCGCCATGCCGGCGGCGACGGCCGCGGCGCTCGGGACGAAGCTGGTCGCCGTCGTCCCGGGCAATTCGAGCCGCGGCCTTCCGGTGACGAACGGCCTGATGGTCCTGAACGATGCGCAGACCGGGTTGCCGGTCGCGCTTCTCAATGCCGCCGCGCTCACGGCGCGGCGCACCGGCGCCGTCGGAGCGCTCGGGACCCGGTACATGACACCCGCGGATCTGGACACGGTCGGCATCATCGGCACCGGCGCGCAGGGCGCGTGGCAGGCGATCTTCACCTGCTGCGTGAGGCCGATCCGGGAGGTGCTGTACCTCGCCCGCTCCGCGACGGGCGCCGAGCGCTTCCGTGCGGCCGTGCATGAGCACGCGCCGGATGTGAAGATCACCCCGTGCGAGAGCCCGCGCGAGCTGCTCGCGCGCGCGCGCCTGGTCATCACGGCGACCCCTTCGCAGCGCCCGGTGTTGCCCGACGATCCGGAGTTGCTGGCGGACCGGCACTTCATCGCCGTCGGCTCGTTCAGCCCTTCCATGCAGGAGCTGCCGGATTCCGTCTATCGGCTGGCCGGCGCGCTCGCGATCGACTCCGATGCCGCGCGCCATGAAGTCGGAGATGTGATCGGGCCCGTTGCGCGGGGCATCCTCAAGGCGAGCGACGTCTATTTCATCGGACAGCTGCTGAGCGGGCGGCGCTCGGCGGATCGGGGCGGGACCACGGTCTACAAAACCGCCGGCATGGCGCTCTACGACCTCGTTGCGGCTCAACTGGCCTACGGTGCCGCCAGGCAGCGGGGACTCGGGCGCGAACTCGAGCTGTGAGGGCGGCGAATACCGGCGGGCGATCGCGGTCGCGCTACGAGCGCTCGAGCCGGAGCGCCGGGAAGCGCCCGGTCGCCGAAAGCGGCTCGCGCTCGGCGCGCGCTTGCCAGAGCGCATTGCGCCGGATGACGACGGGGTTCGTCGAGAGCCGCTCGAGGTCGCAGGCCGGTGAGAACAGGAACCCCTGCCCGGCGACGCAGCCCAGTGCGAGCAGAGCGCCGACCTGCGGCTCGAGCTCGACTCCCTCGGCCACCGTTTCGAGCCCCAGCGTCTCCCCGAGAGTGATCACCGCCCGCGCAAGCTCCGGGCCGTCGCTGGAGCTGCTCAGGCCGGTGACGAAGGAGCGGTCGATCTTGAGAATGTCGATCGGAAACCGGTGCAGGTAGGACAGCGACGAGTAGCCGGTTCCGAAGTCATCGATCGCGACCTTCACTCCGAGCGCCTTGAGGCGGTGAAAGCGCTCGAGATTGACCCCGGTGTCGTACATCATGGTGCTTTCGGTCATCTCGATGACCAGATTCCCGGCCTCGAATCCCGAGCCCTCGAGCGCCTCGAGGACATCGTGCACCAGCTCGCCATGCTGGAGATGACGCGCCGAGATGTTCACGGCGAGCCGCAAGGACGCGGCGCCCGCGATGGACTGTCGCCACGCGCACATGTCGCGACATGCCTGCATCAGCACCCAGCGACCGAGGCGTGCGATCTGTCCGCACTCCTCGAGCACGGCAATGAAGCTGGCCGGCATCAGCACACCGGCCTCCGGATTGCGCCAGCGCACCAGCGCCTCGACACCGAGGATCATGCGATTGCCGAGGTCCACGATCGGCTGGTATTCGAGAAAGAACTCCTGCCTGGTGAGCGCGCGGTCGATATCGGCCTCGAGCCGCAGCCGCTCGTGCAGCAGCGTCTGCATCCGGGGCTGAAAGGTGACGTGGCGATTCTTGCCGGCCGCCTTGGCGTGGTACATGGCGAGATCGGCGTTGCTGAGCAGCGTCTCGGCGGCGGTGTCGGCTCCGGAGTAGGCGACGCCGACGCTGGCCGTCACCCGAACCTGGCGGCCCTCGAGCTGAAAGGGCGCTCCGAGCGACTCGATGAGCGCGCCGGCCACGCTCTGCGCTTCGGCGGCCGTGCGCGGCCCTTCGAGCAACACGCCGAACTCATCGCCGCCGAGCCGCGCAACGGTGTCGGAGGACCGGCACATCCGGGCGATGCGCTGCGCGACGGCCTGGAGCAGGCGGTCGCCGGCGTCGTGGCCGAGCGAGTCGTTGATGTTCTTGAAATTGTCGACATCGAGGAACATGACGGCCGCGCACCTCTGATCGCGCGGGATCCGCGTGAGCGCGTGCTGCACGCGGTCGCGAAACAGGTTGCGGTTCGCAAGGCGCGTCAGGGGGTCGTGGAAGGCGAGTTGACGCAGCTTTTCCTCGAGGACCTTGCGCTCGGTGATGTCGCGGAAGTTGAGCGCGAGACCGCGCACCGCGGGATCGCCGCTCAGATTGCTGCCGACGGCCTCGACCACCCGGGGCAGGCGCTCGACATGAAGCTCGACGGGACCCACGACTCCGGAGGGCGTGCGGGCGATCTCGTGGAGAAAG
>JAKAZP010000304.1 GCA_021815905.1 Pseudomonadota bacterium
CGACATGAAGATGGCCTTCAACGGCGTGCAGCTGCCGATGGTCACCCCCTACTCGGCCCGCTTCGCGGGCTACAAGATCGAGCGGGGCACGATGTCGGCCGACATCACCTATCACCTCGAGCACGGCGAGCTCAGCGCGGATCCCCACTTCGTCATCAATCAGCTCGAGCTCGGGGAGAGGGTCGACAGTCCCGACGCCCTGCACCTGCCTCTGAAGTTCGCGATCGCGCTCCTCAAGGACCGCCACGGCATCATCGACCTGAACCTGCCGCTCTCGGGCAGCCTCGACGATCCGCACTTCCGCATCGGTCCGCTCATCCTGAAGATTCTCGTCAACCTCGTCACCAAGGCCGTCACGTCCCCGTTCGGCCTTCTCGGCAAGCTCGTCGGCGGCGGCGATCAGTTGAGGAACGTCAGCTTCGCACCAGGCAGTGCGGCACTCGATGCGGCGTCGCGCAAGAGCCTCGCCACGCTCGCCAAGGCTCTCGAGGACCGGCCGGGCTTGAGACTCGATGTACCGAGCGAGTACTCGCCGGCTCTCGATCGCCCGGCGCTCGCCGAAGCGCAGCTCGACGACAGCCTCGCGACGCTCGCCCGGGACAGCTCGGCGCCGCGCGCCCGTGGCCGGCGCATCGCGGCGGCCGCCGCGCCCGCGGTCAGCGAGCCCGCGACGCGCTTTCGCCTGCTGGTGGCACTTTATCGCAAGCGGCTCGGAGCCCGGGCGGCCCTCCCGGCCCCGGCGATCGCGGTCCTGAAGGCGCGCGGCCGCAAGAAAGCCTCGGTGCCGCTCGAGCCGGCCACCGCGGCGCTGCAAAGCGCATTGCTCGCCGACATCCGCATCTCCGACCGCGAGCTCGACCGGCTGGCCCGCCGGCGCGCACGCGCCATCCAGGGTGCGCTGCTCGGCGGAACCCACATCGATCCGGCCCGGCTGTTCTTGCTCAACACGCGTCCCGCGGCTCCCGGGGGCCAGGCGGTGCGAGTGGAGCTCACTCTCAAGTGACGAGCAGCGCGACTCGAACGGACGCCGTGATCCGTCAGCGGCTGCCGCTCTGCACGTCGAGGACGATCTTGCCGATGTGCTCGTCGGACTCCATGAGCTCGTGCGCGCGCGCAGCCTCATCGAGCGGAAAGCTCGCGTAGATCGGCGGCGCGCGCAGCCGTCCGTCCGCAAACCAGGGCCAGACATCGCGCGCGAGCGACTCGGCAAGCCTGCCCTTCATCGCGGCGGTCTGCGGCCGCAGCGTCGCGCCCATGAGCTTCAGGCGCTTGACGAGCACCGCCCGCAGATCAATCTCGGCCGATACCCCGCCGAGCAGAGCGATGAGGGCGATGCGCCCATCGACCGCTGCAGCGGCGAGGTTGCGGGCAACGTACGAGCCTCCCACCATGTCGAGGATGACATCGACGCCCCGGCCCTGGGTCGCGCGCTCGACCTCGGCGACGAAGTCCTCCTGCCGATAGTTGATCGCAAGCTGCGCTCCGAGCGCGAGACACGCTTCGCACTTGCGGGTGCTGCCGGCGGTCGCGAACACCCGCGCACCGTACGCCCGGGCGAGCAGGATCGCCGTCGTACCGATACCGCTCGCGCCGCCGTGGACCAGCAGGCTCTCGCCCGGTGCGAGCGCCGCCCGCTCGAACACGTTCAGATAGACTGTGAAGAACGTCTCGGGCAGCGCCGCGGCCTCGCGCATCGTGAGCGGCGAGGGCACGGGCAGGCACTGCGCGGCCGGAACGGCCGCATACTCGGCGTAGCCGCCCCCGGAGAGCAGCGCGCAGACCCGATCGCCGACCTTCCTCGAGCGCACCTCGGCGCCGACCGCCACGACCTCGCCGGAGATCTCGAGGCCCGGGATGTCGGTCACGCCGGGCGGCGGAGGGTAGTGCCCCTGGCGCTGCATCACGTCCGGTCTGTTGACGCCTGCGGCGACGACTCTCACGAGCACGTCCCCCGGACCCCTCTCGGGCACGGGCCGCTCCACGATCCTCAGCACCCCGGGTGGACCGGGCTTGCTCACCTCGATCGCTCTCATGGCGCGATATTGCGCCCTTCCTCGGCCCGCACGCTAGGCTAGAATCGAACGGTGCTCGCGGCTTCGGATTCCAAACCCGCCTCCCTCGCCTACCTCGACATCCCGACACCTCCGCCCGGCGAGGTCGCGCGCGTCGCCGACGGGGTGCACTGGATCCGCTTCCCGTTATCGGGGGATCTCGACCACATCAACCTCTGGCTCATCGAGGACGGTGCGGAATTTGTGCTGATCGACACCGGCATCGCCTCGGCTGCGGGACGCGCCGTCTGGGAGCGGCTCGAGCGGGAGATGCTCGTCTTGCGCCCGCTGCGCCTGATCGGCATGACGCACCTGCATGCCGATCACACGGGACTTGCCGCGTGGCTGCAGGAGCGTCACGGCGTTCCCGTCTGGACCTCGGCCGAAACGGAGCGCCAGATGCGCGAGCTCTACACGGCGCTCCCGGACGCACAGATCGATGATCGCATCGCGTTCCTGCGCGCCCACGGAATGGCCGATCCGCAGGGACTGCGCGAGAGTCTGTCGGGCGAGCGCTATCGAATCAACGTGAGCGGCGTGCCGCACATCGCACACCATCCCGAGGACGGCGAAGAGACGGTCTGGAACGCCGCGCCCTGGCGCTGGCTCGCAACGCCAGGCCACGCCGCCGGCCACCTTTGCCTGCATGCCCCGTCGCGCCGGATCCTCGTCGCCGGCGATCAGATCCTGCCCACGATTTCCCCGAACGTGAGCCTCACCGGCTGGGGCCGCGATCCGAATCCCATCGATGCGTATCTCGGCTCTCTCGAGCGGCTCGGCGCCCTCGATCCGCAGACGCTCGTGCTGCCCTCCCACGGCCGGCCGTTCGTCGGCCTGCGGGCGCGCGCGCTCGAGCTCTGCGCACACCATCGGCGCCACCTTGACCAGCTGCTCGAAGCCTGTCGAGAGCCCCAAAGCGCTGGCGAGATGCTGAAGGTGCTGTACCGGCGCGCGCTCACGGGATTTCACCAGTACCTCGCGCTCGGCGAGACCCTCGCGCACCTCGAGTATCTCGCGATCGCGGGTCTTCTCGTACGTCTGAGCGAGGATCGCGGGCCGGTCCGGTACGTGCGTCCGCGCTGAGCGGCGCGGGTCCGCCCGCGGCCCAATCGAGGAGTTCCGCGGTATGCACCACCTGCAGGTCCTCCTCGCCCGACAGCTGCACCATGCAGCCGACGTTGCCCGTCGCCACCCATCGCACGCCGGTGCGCCGGATGTTGTCGAGCTTGCGGTCCCGCAGCCGCTCGGCGAGCGCCGGCTGAAGAATGTTGTACACCCCTGCCGAGCCGCAGCACAGGTGGCCCTCTGGAACCGCCTCGACCGTGAACCCCGCCCGCTCGAGCAGCCCTTCTGCCACGGCGCCGAGCCGCTGTCCGTGCTGCATCGAGCAGGCCGAGTGATACGCAACCTTGAGTCCCGCAGGAGGCCCGCCCGGGCGGTCCGGCACCCCGCCGCCGCGCTCGGTCGAGCGGGGCGACGTCTCAGCGCCCGCTCGCCGGGTCGAATCGAGCCACTCCACGATATCGCGCGTCTTGGCGGCGACCGAGGCCGCGGTCTCGGCGAGCGCCGGGTCGTTGCGGAACTGGTATCCGTAGTCCTTCATGTGCGTGCCGCAGCCCGATGCGCTCACGATCACCGCGTCGAGACCGCCCCGCAGCCGCTCCCGTTCGAGCCGGCCGAGCAGGCGCGAGGTCAGGGACCGATTGCGCTGCGGACACCCGAGATGGTGCGCGAGCGCGCCGCAGCAGCCCTCGACCCTCACGACCTCGAACCCGGCACGCTCGAGGAGACTGACGCACGCCGCCTGCGCCCCCGGCGTAACCACCGATTGCGCGCAACCCTCGAGCAGCGCCACTCGGCCGCGGCGCGCACCCTCCACAGGCCGCTCGAAGAGCCCGCGGACGTCCGGCCCACGCCGCGGGGCG
>JAKAZP010000305.1 GCA_021815905.1 Pseudomonadota bacterium
GCCTCCCGGTAACGCCCGACCCCCCATTTGGCGGCAGCTATGATTATACAGGCGGCGCGCGCCTGGCAATGGCACGCCGTGCTCGGTGCGCACGCAAGCGGCGGGCCGCGAGCCAGGGCAGCCGCAGCAGGAATCCGGCGAACAGCCGCGCGTGCATCCAGGTGAGCAGGGCATTGTCGCGCCAGTAGTTGAAATGTGACACGCCTCCTTCCGCGGGCGTGAAATATCTGACAGGCGCTGGGAGGTTCCGCGGCGGCACGCCCCGCCAGCACAGGCGCACCGCCGCCTCGACGTCGAAGTCGAATCGGCGCATGCCGAGGCTCGAGCGCATCACCTCGATGAGCGGGGCGATGGGATACACCCTGAAGCCGAACAGCGAATCCGCGATCCCGGTCCAGAGCGTCTCGAGGTTCGCCCACCAATTGGAGATCCGCCGCCCGCGCACGCGCAGCCGCGGCGCGCTGTCATCGAACACCGGCTCCCCGAGGATCATCGCCTCCGGGTGCGCGAGCGAGGCCTGCATGAACTCCCCGATCCGCGCGGCCGGATGCTGGCCATCGGAGTCCATGACGAGGGCGTGGGTGAAGCCGCGCCGCCGCGCCCGGACGAGCCCATCGAGCACGGCGGCGCCCTTGCCGCCGTTCACCGGCCGCACGATGACCTCGAGGCCGGGGTCGGCCGCCGCCAGGGCGAGCAGCGTCGGGGCGGTGCCGTCGGTGCTGCCGTCGACCACCACCCAGACCGGCTGCCACTGCTCGCGCGCGGCGCGCACGGTCTCGAACACCTTCGGCCCCGGGTTGTAGCTCGGGATGAGGATGAGATGGGTGGTGGAGAGCGGGCTCACCCCACCTCCTCGAGCGCGGGCGCCGCGGGGGCGCGAGAGGCGGGAAGCCACGCGCGCTGGGGCGCGCGGGCGAGGGCCTCGGCGTATTCGTGCTCGAGCCGCTCGAGGCAGCCGTCGGTGTCCTCATCCCAGTCGAGGCGCCGCCCAAGCCGGATGCGACAGCGGATCGGCAGCCGCGGCGCCTTCCACAGCGGCCAGCCCTTGCCGAGATAGGGCGAGTCGGTCTCGATCAGGGCGACCTGGATCGGCACCCGCGCCCGGCGGGCGATCACGGCGACGCCGCCCGTCAGGGGATTGACCGGATGGCGGGTGCTGCGCGTGCCTTCCGGGAAGAGCAGCACCCGGGAGCCGCGCTCGAGCTCGGCCACCGCCGCCTTCGTCATCCGCAGCGGCGGGGCGCTCGGCACGAAGCCGGCGAGCCGCGCACCGGCGCCGAGGAAGAAGTTGCCGAGGAGCTCGGGCTTGAGGATGCAGGCGAGATCCGGCAGCCGCGCGAGCAGCAGAATGGCGTCGATCGAGCTCGGGTGATTGGGGGCGAGGATGACCGGCGGCCCGCTCCGCAGGGCATCGATCTGCTCGAGGTCGAGCTCGTACGCGCCCGTCACCACGAGCGCGCGGCTGAAGAGGCGAAAGCCGGCCATCATGCTGTAACGCGCGCAGGCGCGCCGTCGGCGTCGCGGCAGCGGCGCGAGCAGCCCGAGCGCGAGCACCGTCCAGACGAGAATCATCACCGCAAGGAGCGCGAGGACGCCGTAGGTGATGAGGTAATCGCCGAGCCGCCTCAGGTGCCCCGACACGAAGTTACCGTCTGCGCGCATACGGGAACAGGCGGGCTCGGGGTCGCCGCTCGGTCAAGAGCCCCCACGCGCCGGCCCCGGTCCAGGCCCCAGCCCCCCTCTCGGCCCCGGTCCTGTCCCCGGCCCCGAGACCGCCTCGATCTCGACCGCGAGGTCGATCCGGCAGATGTCGGCTCCGAGGTAGAGCACCCGCGCCTCCTCCCCGAGTGTGGCCGTGAGCACCGCGCGGATCACGGGCAGATCCCGCGGGTCGCGCACGTAGACCTTGTAGGTGAGGCTCTCGAGCCGGGGCTTGCCGGCGAGCGCGCCGCTCCCGGCCGCATCGAGCACCGCCTCGATGTTGGTGAGCGACTCGCGCGTCTGCGCGGCGACATCGCCCGCGTGCACGGTGCGATGGCCGACGATGCTCGAGGTGCCGGAGACGAAGAGCGTGGCGGCCTCCTTGGGCCCCAACGCGGCGGCGCGCGAGAACGCGGGACTGCGGGGCCCGTACTCCTCGGGATAGTGATAGGCGCTCACCTGGCGCGGGTTCTCGATGGCGACCGGGGCATGGCGGCTCGCGATGAAGTAGATGACGAGCGGGCGGCCGCGCGCGGCGCCGAGCGCGCTCGCCGCGGGAAGCGTTCCCGTCTCCCACCGCCCGCAGGCGAGCAGCGCTTCCTGACGGGCGCTGTTGAATTGCCGGTAGCGCTCGAGCCCGTGCGTCTCGCGGTTGATCTCGGGAATGAAATTCCAGACCCGCACGAGATGCGGGTGACCGAGCGCGCCGAGGGTGGCGAAGATCTCCCGATACGCCCGCAAGGTCGCCGCGTGCAGCCGCGAGCCCTCATCGGAGCGGTCGCCGGGGGCCGCCTCGGCGAGCGCGACGCTGCCGAAGAGCAGATTCCGGCTCAGCGTGTAGCGCACCGCGCCGCGCGTGCCCGAGCGGACCTCCTCGCCGATGCTCCAGAGCTCGAGCACGTCCCCGGCGCCCCCCAGCACGGGCGTCGGCACCTCGGCGACCGCGAACCCGGGATCCGCCTCCCCGAGCGCGCCGGCGGAAGGCCGGTCGAAGAGCGCCGCGCCGAGCACCCCGCGACGCCGCTCCGGCGGCCAGTCGCCGAGGCTGACGTAATCGAGCGCGAGCGCGCCCGGCCGCTCCATCAGCGCACCGCCGTCCGCTCGAGAGGGGAGGCGGCGAGCGCCGCGCGCCGCAGCCGCATGGCCTCGAGCGTGCGCCGGGCGGTGAGGACCGACATCACGTAGTAGAGCGTCTTGAAGGCGCGCAGCGGCCCCCGGATGGGGGTCTCGCCGTAGATGTCCCCGGCAAGGAGCGACAGCAGCGCCTCGCGCATCCTCAGGGGATTGCGCGGCTGCATGAAAAGCTGCCGCATCGCCGGCCGCGTCATGCGGTAGATGTACCAGGAGAAGGACTTCGGGCCGTGGCGCGAGAGGCGGTCGAACCGGCGGAACGCGCGCGCGCGGCGAGCGGGCGAGCGCAGACACTCATCGAGCGTCTCCGCGGCGGCGCAGCCGGTCTTCATCGCGAAGTACACTCCGGAGGAGAACACCGGATCGATGAAGGTGTAGGCATCGCCGGTGAGGAGGAAGCGTTCCCCGTGCGAGCGGGCGCAGCGGTAGGCGTAGTTGCCGGTCGCTTCCACGGCGCTCGCGAGCGTCGCGCCGCGCAGCCGCTCGGCGAGCGGCGGACAGAGCGCGAGGGTCTCGAGGAAGTACTCCGGGAGCGGCCGCGAGCGCGCCTTCATGTAATGAGGCCACACCACCGCCCCGACGCTGGTCGCGCCGTCGGCGAGCGGGATGTACCAGAACCAGCCGTGCTCGAACCAGAAGATGCCGATGTCGCCCGCGCGGCGGGGGTCCTCGTGGCGCCAGGCGCCCGAGAAGTGCGCGTACATCGCCGAGCTGTCGTGGTGGCGGTTGCGCCGCTTGGTGCCGAGGCGCGAGCCGAGGAAGGTGTCGCGGCCCGAGGCGTCGATCAGATACGGCGCACGGAAGGCGAGGCGCTCGCCGCTCTCGCACTCGGCCTGCACGCGCACGCCGTCGCCGAGGAACTCCACCTCCCGCGCGCGGCAGCCCTCGAGCACGCTCGCCCCGAGCGCGGCCGCCCGGCGGATGAGGAGCGTGTCGAGCTCGGAGCGGCGCACCTCGTAGGCGTGGGGCTGGTCCTTGCGCAAGCTGTCCGCGAAGCGGAACGACTGCACGTGCCCGTGGCTCGGGGAGTGGAACTCGACGCCCCATTTCGGCAGGCCCACCGCGCGCACCTCCGCTTCGATGCCGAGCCGCGCGAACAGCGGCAGGTTCGCCGGCAGGAGCGAC
>JAKAZP010000306.1 GCA_021815905.1 Pseudomonadota bacterium
CTTCGCGCCCGCCTCGGGCACCCTCACGACCGTCGCCACCGAGGAAGATATCGGATTCGTAGCACCGGCCCGCTCCGGCGGCTTCGTCGCCGGTCTGCGCAGCGGCGTATGGCTGCTCGAGGATGATGGACGCAAACGGTGCCTGCTGGCGCGAAACCCAGGCGATGCGCGCACCCTGCGCTTCAATGATGGCGGCATTGATCCGCGCGGGCGGCTGCTGATCGGGACCATCGATGAGACGAAGCGCGACGGACATGCCGGGCTGTACCGGCTCGACCCCGACGGACTGGCCGAGGTCGCCTCCGGCCTCATGACCTCCAACGGCGTCGCGTTCTCTGCGGACGGCCGCAGGCTCTATCACTCCGATACGCCGAGGTTCGTCATCTACGAGCGCGATTACCGTCCCGACACCGGTGAGGTCGGGGAGCGGCGCATCTTTGCCCGCCTCGATCCGCAGGCTGCGGACCGCGGCCGGCCGGACGGCGCGGCGGTCGATCGTGGCGGGGACTACTGGTCCGCGCTCTACGAGGGCTCGCGTGTCAATCGTTATGATGCCAGCGGCAGCCTGGTTGCCGAATATCCGCTGCCGGTGCGCTCTCCGACCATGCCGGCCTTCGGCGATGCGGACCTGAAGACCCTCTATGTCACCACCGCGCAGGCCGCCGACGGGTCCGGGGGCGGACTGTATGCCCTGCGTGTCGAGATACCCGGCCTTGCTCACCAGCCGTTCGACGACGAGGGCTTTCAGTCATGACCGCCGACGCCTATTCCAGCGTGCGCTATCACTCATTGCGCGGACGCTCCGTGCTCATCACCGGTGGCGCCTCGGGCATCGGCGCCGAGCTGGTCCGCGCCTTTGCCGCGCAGGAGGCGCGCGTCGTCTTCCTCGATGTCGATCGGGAGCATGGCGAGCCGCACGCGCAGGCCACCGGCAGCCGCTTCCTGCCGTGCGACCTGCTCGATATCGATGCGCTGCGCGCGGTGGTCGCCCAGGTCGAAGCCGAGCAGGGCGGCATCGACGTGCTGGTGAACAACGCCGGCCGTGACGACCGCCAGCCCCTGGGGGCGATCGAGCCGACCGACTGGCGCCGCATGCTGGCCCTCAACGTCGATCATCAGTTCTTCGCCGCGCAGGCGGTGGCCGCCGGCATGAGCCGGCGCGGGCGCGGCTCGATCATCATGCTGGGCTCGGTTTCCTGGATGCGCGGCCGCCCGGGGATGGCTGGGTACACGACCTCGAAGGCGGCCATCAATGGGCTGACCCGGACGCTGGCGCGCGAGCTCGGTCCGGCCGGTATTCGGGTCAACTGCATCGTACCCGGCGCCATTGTGACCGAGCGTCAGCGCGCCTTGTGGCTGACGCCGCAGCTCGATTCGGAATTCATCGATCTGCAGGCGCTGAAATTCCGGCTCACGCCCGAGCATGTGGCGCGCATGGCGCTGTATCTGGGCTCGGACGAGAGTGCCGGCTGCACCGGCGCGAATTTCATGGTCGACGCCGGCCTCACTCAGAACTGACCCGCTCAGGTGAGGGTGATGGCGTACACCAGGTTGTCGGAGCGCACGCGGCTCAAGCGCCACTCCACCTTGCGCTCGGGCAGGCACACGGCGAGACGGTCGATCACGAGGACGGGCGAGCCGATGTCGACCCCGATCTGCCGATGATCCTCGGCGGTGGCGAGCTGGGCGCTCAGCTCCTCGTGCGTGGTCACGATCGTGACGCCGAATTTCGCTTGATAGAGCGAGTACAGGCTGTTCGGCAGCTCGCTGATCTTCTCGATGCCTGCGAACAGATCCGCCGGCAGCACGATGAGCTCGCGGATCGCCGGGACCCCATCGAGGAGGCGCACGCGGGAGATCTCGACGACGCGCGCCTCGCGCGCGAGCTCGAGCCGCTCGCGCTCGGGCGCCCGCGCGGCCCGCACGCGGACATTTTCGCTCCCGAGAGTGGGGCTGAGGCGTTTGCCGCCGGGGCGCGCCATCCGGAAGAAGCGGAACTGGGCGCGCTCCTGCGTGTTCTCCGCGATGAAGGTGCCTTTGCCCTGGTGGCGCACGAGGACCTGCTCGGCGGTGAGGGCATCCAACACCTTGCGGATGGTCCCCTGGCTGACCCCGAGCTCCTTGGCGAGATTCTGCTCGCTCGGCAGTGCTTCGCCGGGGCGCCATTCGCCCTGGACCACGCGACGCACGACGATCTCGTAGACCTGGCGGTACAGGGGGCGAAATCCCGGAGTCTCGTTCACGATGGTTCCTGGGGGTGGGGCGGCCGTACGCCCGAAGGCGCGGGACGCTACTTTAACTGGTTCGTGTCAGCGCGCGCGCAACATCCATTTCAGGATCGGGATTGTGAAGTCTATCAACTCTTATATAAGATATAAGTCTACTCCGGCCCCGACATGAAGATCACTGAGTTTTCCGACGGCTTCGATCTGGCACTGGGCGAGCGGGTGCTGCTGCGCCATCGCCGGGACGCCCCGTGCCTCTTCATCGGCACGGGGAGGGCCGATTACCGGATGGCCCGGGGGCATTTCCAGGTCGAGGATTACCTCAGCGAGCGCAGGCCCCTCTGCCATGCCGAGGTGCGCCGCGAGAGCGCGGGCCTGCGGGTCGTCCTGTCGGAGTCTGCCGCATCGGCGCCCGCGCTCGAGATCGTGATCAGCGCCGAGGGCGGCCGTGCAACGCTGCGGCTCGCATGCCATGAGCCGCGGGTGAACCGCTTCTGGCTGCGGATCCCCGCCGAGGACGGCGAGCGCATCTGGGGCGGCGGCGAGCAACTCTCGTACTTCGATCTGCGCGGCCGGCGCTTCCCGCTATGGACGTCCGAGCCCGGGGTTGGCCGCGACAAGTCGACGCTCATCACCCTCCAGGCCGACCGGACGGGTGCCGGAGGCGATTACTTCACCACCAACTATCCCCAGCCCACGTACCTCTCCTCTCGCCGGTACGCGCTGCACGTGCAGACCACCGCGTTCACGGCATTCGATTTCCGGCACGGGGGATTCCATGAGATCGAGGCGTGGGCCATCCCGGAGCGGATCGAGCTGTGGACCGCGCAGCGGTTCGCCGAGCTCGTGAGCGCTCTGTCGAGCCACTTCGGGCGCCAGCCGCCGCTGCCGGACTGGGTGCGCGCGGGCGCGATCGTGGGGCTGAAGGACGGGGAGCGCAGTTTCACGCGGCTGGAGCGGTTCGAGGCCGCCGGCGCCGCCATCTCCGGACTGTGGTGCGAGGACTGGGTCGGCGTCCGTGAGACCTCCTTCGGCACCCGGCTCTTCTGGGACTGGAAATGGAACGCCCAACGGTACCCGGGGCTCGGTCAGCGCATTGCCGGGCTGCGCGAGCGCGGCATCCGCTTCCTCGGCTACCTCAATCCCTATCTCTGTGTCGACGGGTCGCTCTATCCGCACGCGGCCGCCCGGGACCTGCTCGTCAAGCGGCTCGATCGGGACGAGCCCTACCTGGTCGACTTCGGCGAATTCACCTGCGGCATGATGGATTTCACGCGGCCGGAGGCGCTCGAGTGGTTCGAGGAGGAAGTCATCGGCCGCAATCTCATCGATTTCGGCCTCTCGGGCTGGATGGCCGACTTCGGCGAGTACCTGCCGGTGGACGTGCGCCTCGCCTCGGGAGAGGCCGGAGCGCTTGCGCACAACGCGTGGCCGGTGCTGTGGGCGCGGGTCAATGCCGAGGCGGTCGCGCGGCGCGGCCAGACCGGCGAGGCGCTCTTCTTCATGCGCGCGGGCTTCTCCGGCGTTCAGCGGCACTGTCCGCTCCTCTGGGCCGGTGACCAATCGGTGGACTTCAGCCGCCACGACGGACTGCAGACCGCCATCTGCGCGGCGCTCTCCTCAGGGCTCCTCGGCAACGCCTATCATCACAGCGACATCGGCGGCTACACGAGTCTCTTCGGCAACGTCCGAACCGCGGAGCTGCTGCAGCGCTGGGCGGAGATG
>JAKAZP010000307.1 GCA_021815905.1 Pseudomonadota bacterium
GGCGCCGGCGAGCGCGGCCGGCGCCGTTGCGCCGGCCTGCCCGGCAGACAGCAGCAGCACCGGCATGCCCCCGCGGACCGCGACCTCGAGACACCGACAGGCGTCGGTCGCGAATTTCATCGGCGGTACGACAAAGCAGTTCGACTGGCTGACGAACGGCCGGGCACGCCATTTGTCCTCCCCGCCGGCGATCGCATGCAGCATCTCGAGCGAGGCGCTCAGGTGCTCGGGCTGGACCCAGCTGCTGCCGACGTGCTTGGTCGTGCTCGAGACAGCGGCATAGCAGGTGTTGAAATCCATCTCGAACGGGTCGGGAATGTTGCGCGGCACGACCGCGCGTTGGAAGAAGTGGATGTGCTCCATGGCATCGACGATCCGCCCGATGTCGTAGAGGTCCTGGATGGTCGACTCGCGGTAGGTTCCATCGGCTTCGACCAGATTGACGGCCGCACCGGCGGTGCCGAAATAGGTTCGCTTGCCCCAGGGCTCGAGGTCATGGCGCGGGTCCTGCGCATGCAGCACGAAGTGGCGGGCGGCCCGGGCGAGGGTGTCCTCGACGAGTGCCTGAGGGAACAGCAGCCGGTTGTGCTCACTCAGGGTGCAGCCCGCCCGGGTCAGGATCTCCACCCCCGAGGGCGGCGCATCGGCGAGACCCACTTCGGCCAGCAGCCGCAGCGCGGTGTGATGGATCGCGAGCACATCGGGGTCGCTGAGCGGGCGGAAGTGTCCGCCGGACATGCCGGGCCACACGGGACGCAAGCTCTCGGGAAGCGGTCCTGATCGCAGTGCCCGCCTCGCCTCGCGCCCGGAACGCCGGGCTCTCGTCTGACACTCGCTCACGATGCTCTCCAGTGCTGAACACCCCGGTGCGCCCGAGTCTCTCACGCACACCGCGGTCGCACGGTGAAGATTTTCTACCGATCGACAAAATCCGCGTTGTGTCGATGCCTCTCGCGGGGGCGGGCCTGCCTCACCCGCCCGAGGCTCGAGCCCGATGACGGCCGGGCGGATCAGCCCGGGTAGAATCCGTTGATCACCTTGAGCTCGAGGAATTCCGCGAGCCCGTAGGCGCCGCCCTCGCGGCCGTTGCCGGATTGCTTGTAGCCGCCGAACGGTGCGTCATAATCCTGCGGCGAGCCGTTCAGGTAGATGCTTCCCGCGCGCAGCCGCCGCGCAACGCTGCGCGCCTTGTCGAGATCCGCGGTCTGCACGTAGGCGGCGAGCCCGTAGGGGGTGTCGTTGGCGATCTGTACGGCTTCCTCGAGCGTGCGGAACCGCAGTATCGACAGCACGGGCCCGAAGATCTCCTCCCGGGCGAGGCTCATCGTATTGAGCACGTCGGCGAAGATTGTCGGCCGGACATAAAAGCCGACCTCGAAGCCCGCCGGCCGGCCCGGCCCACCGAGCACCAGGCGCGCCCCCTCGGCGATGCCCCGCTCGATGCAGTGCTGGATCTTCTCGAACTGCATCCGTGAGGCCACCGGCCCCAGATGGTCGCCGGGCTTCGTCGGCTCATCCACGCGCACCGCGGCGCCCGCGGCGGCGGCGATCTCGAGGGCGCGGTCGTAGACCGCGGCCTCGACGATCATCCGGGTCGGTGCGTTGCACGACTGGCCGCTGTTGTTGAAGCAGTGGGCGACGCCGCGCCGGACCGCGGCCTCGAGGTCGGCGTCGGCGAACACGATGTTGGGCGACTTGCCGCCGAGCTCCTGCGCGACGCGCTTGACCGTGTCGGCCGCGTCCTTGGCGACACTGATTCCCGCCCGCGTCGAGCCGGTGAACGAGACCATGTCGAGGTCTGGATGCGCCACGAGTGCGTGACCGACGGTGGGGCCGGTACCGTGAACCATGTTGAAGACACCGGCCGGGAAGCCCGTCTCGTGGAGGAGCTCGGCGAACAGCTGCGCCGAGAGTGGCGCCTGCTCGCTCGGTTTCAGCACGACCGTGCAGCCGGCGGCGAGCGCCGGCGCCACCTTCGCGCAGACCTGGTTCATCGGCCAGTTCCACGGGGTGATCAGACCGCAGACGCCCACGGGCTCGCGCACCACGATGGCGCCGCCGCGCAGCGGGACCTCCCGATCGAGCGCGCGCGCAGCCGCAATCGTCTCCCTGAGGTGACCGGACCCGGCGGCTGCCTGCGAGCCTGAGGAGAGCTCGCGCGGCGCGCCCATCTCGGTGGTGATCGCTTCGGCCATTTGCGCGTGGCGACGCTCGTAGGCTGCGAGCAGCCGCTCCAAGAGCGCAAGACGCCCCGCGAGCGGAACGGCTGCCCAGCCGGGAAAGGCGCGGCGGGCGGCCTCAACGGAGCGCCCGGCATCGGCTCCGCTGCCCATGAGGATCTGCGCGACCGGCTGCTCGGTCGCCGGGTTGATGACCGGGAATCGGTCGGCCTCGCCGGTCGGGGCGACAAAACGGCCGTCGAGGTAATGCTGCAGGGTTTTCAGGACATCACTCCAGGGGCTGTGGTCGAAGCTGCTCGTGCGCCGACGGCACACACGGGGATGGCGATTCGCCCGGAGCCGCTGTTGATTCGGGCCCGGCCTGCGCGCTGCGCACGCCGATGGGTATGCCCGTCGCACGCTCCTCGTCGGCGACGATGCGCCGCACCGAAAGAAAGTAGTGTGCCGCCGCCCAGAACCCGCTCGGCGCCACGCACAGCATCGCAAGCCGCATCGCCTCCGGGCCCCGACCGTACAGGTGGCCGAACCAATCCGTGAGGCCGCCGATGAGCGGTGGCGCGATCACCAGATTGCCGACGTTCGCGAGAAAGAGCAGGGTGGCGCAGAAGATCGCCCGCATGCGCGGCGGTGCGAGATTGTTGAGCAGCCCGAAGCACGGGCCGATATAGAAGTAGATCGCCGGCACGAACACCCACAGGTACACACGCAGCCACGACAGCGAGTGCGTCGCGTAGACCCCGATCGAGGCGAGCGTCCCGATGCCGACCCACCAGCCCATCAGCCGGGCCACGCGGCGCGGATTGCGCATCGGGGCAAGGGCGAGCAGCCAGCCGGTAAACAGCGTCGCGAGCACCCCGCCCCACAAGTGCATGGGGCTCATCAGCGCACCGGCCTCGCCGGGACTCAAGTGATAAGTCTGCTGCAGGTACGCCGGCGTCCAGTACATGAGTCCCCAGCCCCACAGCGCGGTCACCGCGCAGCCCATCGTCACGTGAACGGCAGAGCGCTGCGACCACATGAACCTCATCGTGTCGATGAATCGCGGGGTCGTCGGCTCGTTGCGATGGTCGAGTCGTCCGCGCCGTGGCTCGCGCACCGTCAACCACATGAGCACGCCGACGATGACTCCCGGAATCCCGAGCACCATGAACATCGCGCGCCAGCCGTAGGCGTCGGTGAGGCGTCCGGCGAAGTCGTAGGCAACGTATGCGCCGATCGGGGCGCCCAGCGAGAAGATCGTGAGCGCCATCGGACGACGCGCCGCGGGAAAGTAGTCGGACAGGAGCGAGTTTGCTCCGGGGGTTCCGCCCGCTTCCCCGACGCCGACGCCGGTCCGCGCCAGCACGAACAGCAGCTGAGTGCGCGCGAAGCCGGTGCAGGTCGTCATGAGCGACCAGGCGATCATGGAGATCGCAATGATGGTGCGGCGGCTGTATCGATCGATCAGCGAGGAGAGCGGGAATCCGAGCACCACGTAAAAGAACGCGAGCGGCCAGGCGGTGACCAGCGATACGCCGAGATTGGTCAGATGCAGGTCGGCCTTGATCGGCTCGAGCACCGTCGAGACCACGTAGCGATCGGCGATGCTGAGCGTGTAGACGAGCACCGTGATCACGAGCACGTACCAGCGCAGCCCCATGGTGGCGGTGTGCCGGGCCGCATCGGTCTCGATGATCGGTGTCTGTGCCGCCATGACGCGCCGCCCCTCTCGTATGCCGCTGAGCGTATCCCAGCGGGACCTGCGATTGAAGGCCTCTTGCGCGGGCGG
>JAKAZP010000308.1 GCA_021815905.1 Pseudomonadota bacterium
GGGCGGTCGAGACTCCGCCGGCGATTTTCTGTACTCTCGCGCCCCGGAGTCGCGTGCACGATGTGGAAATCGATCCTTGCAGTCGCCGTGGGCGCCAGCATCGGCGCGCTGCTTCGCTGGTGGCTCGGCGCCAGGCTGAATGCGCTGTTTCCGGCGATTCCCCCCGGAACGCTTGCATCCAATCTGATCGGCGCCTACGTGATCGGGGCCGCCATCGCCTTCTTTGCGGGATCCCCCGCGATCGCGCCCGAGTGGCGCCTGCTCATCGTCACCGGGTTCTGCGGCGGGCTCACGACCTTCTCGACCTTCTCCGCGGAGCTGGTCAATCTCCTGCGTGAAGGGCGGATCCTCTGGGCCTGCGGCGAGCTCGCGGTGCACGTCACCGGCTCTCTGCTGCTCACGGTCGCGGGCATGGGGACGGTCGCCCTGCTTCGGGGCTGACACCGCGGATCACGCCGCGGTTCAGGCGCCGCCGAAGGGCGCTCCGGCGAGCCGCTCCGAGAGCTCCCAGAGCCGGCGCGCGTCCGCCTCGTCGCATGCCTCCCGCGAGGGCTCCCCGCGTGCGCAGCGGACGTAGTAGCCGCCCGTCTCATTCGACACTTCCGCGGCACTGGCGAGGAACACCAGCGTCTCGGCGCCTTGCTCGGGCGTGATGGCGAACAGGCGCTTCGCGACCTGGAATCCCAAGCGGACGGCGCCGCGTGAGTTGTCGCCGAAGCGTGTGGCGACGAAGCCCGGATGCAGGCAATTGGCGGTCACGCCGCTGCCGGCAATGCGCCGGGCGAGCGCGCGCGTGAACAGGATGTTGCAGAGCTTGGTGACCCCGTAACCGCGGGAGCCGTTGCCCTGCTCGAGGCGCTCGAAATCGAGCGTGCGCCCCCGATGGGCCTCCGAGGCGGTCGAGACGATGCGGGCGCCGCCTGCCGCCCGCAGCCGCTCGAGCAGCAGCGACGTGATGACGAAATAGGACATGTGATTGGTCGCGAACATCACCTCGAGTCCGTCCACCGTGCGCTCGTTGCGAAAGGAGATCATGCCCGCGTTGTTCATGAGCACGTCGATCCGTGATTCCGCCGCGGCGATGGCACGGCCCACGCGCTTCATCTCCTCGAGCCGGGAGAGGTCGGCGAGGTAGAGCCCGTGCGCGGCCTCGGGATTGACGGCCCGCAGGCGCCCGAGCATCTCCCCCCCACGCGCACCATCGCGTGCGACGAGCAGGATGCGTGCGCCTCGCTCGGCGAGCGTGCGGGCGGCAACCGCTCCGATTCCGGAGGTGGCGCCCGTGATGACGATGGTCTTGCCGCGCATGCCGGTGTGTCACCGCTCAACGCAAGGTGAGGCCGAGGATGATAACGAGCAGCGCGCCGATCAGTCCAAGGTAGAAATTCAGGTCACCGGACTGCAGCGTGCGCAGCCGGCCGGCGAGCCGCCAGATCGCCCGTGTCACGGGCGCGAACAGGTTGGGACCGAAGATGTCGGTGACCTCGTGCTCGACCTTCAGCTTGTGGATGAAATACGCGAGCGCACGATGCTCCCGAGCGGTGTCGAGCGTGGGACGATAGATGAAGCTGTAGAGGGTTCGCATGGCGTTGGAGAAGGTGAGGGAGGTCGTGGCCGCGCGCTGCGCGTCCTCGCGCATGCCGCCGTACCACACCCGCGACCGCCGCACCGCGAAGCGCCGGCCATTGAGAAGCAGCAGGAGCGGGACGATGGCGAGTAGAGGCATCACGATGACGAGCAGGGAGGGGGAGATGAAGGCGAACGTGTCCGTGAGCGGCACCAGCAGCCAGCCGCTCGTCATGGCCCCGGCCGAATCCACTCCGAACCTGGCGAGGTCGGCCGCCTCGAGTCCCCGCAGCCAGACCGGCATCCCGGCCGCGGCAAGCAGCACGGCGAGGCCGAGCAGCAGCACCGCGGCGTCGTAGCCCCGGCCGACCCGGGCCGAAGCATCCGGCCGCCGGCCATCGCCGAGCAGTCCGACTCCGAATGCCTTGATGAAGGTCGCGAGCGCCACGGCGGCGGTGAGCGCGAGTCCCGCTCCGGCGAGCGCGAGAGTCACCCGGCCGCCGAGGCTCATCAGGTGAAAGCCCTGAAAGACCGTCTGGAACGTGAACCACTCGGTCACGAAGCCGATCTGCGGCGGCATGGCGGCGAGACTCATCGCCGCGCACAGCGCACCGAATCCGAACATGACACCCGCCCTGCGCAGCCAGCCGTGCTGCGCCAGCTGATAGCGTCCGCCCGCGGCGTACACGCCATCCGCCGCGAGGAACATCCCGCCTTTTGCGAGGGCGTGGCCCGAGATGTGCAGCACGGCGACGGTCCATGCGAGCCCCGCGAGAGCGTCCTCGCCGCCGGCTCTGAAGAGGAGACTCGCCCCGAGGCTCGTCACGGCGATGGCGCCATTCTCCGCGGAGGAGAATGCGAGCAGCCGCCGCCAGTCATCCTGCTGGAACGCGTACAAGACCGCGAGGATCGAGGACACGACGCCGACGACCGTCACGATGATCGCCAGGCCGAAGGTGCCCCCGCCCGGGGAAAGCCAGTCCGTCAGCGTGCGCGCGAGCGCGAAGAAGGCGGCGTTGAGCACCACACCCGACATGATCGCGCCGGAGGCGCCGCTGCCGTTGCCGTAGGCGGCCGGAAACCACTCGTAGAAGGGCAGCAGTCCCAACTTGGCTCCGAAGCCGAAGAGGGCGAGGAGGCCCACGGCCACCCGTGCGCCATCGGGCAGCGCGTGGCCGGCGGCGGCAAACAGCGCGAACTCCGTGCTTCCCCCCGCGTGCTGCGCGAGCAGGAGCAGCGCGAGGAGAATGGCGAGGGCACCCACCTCGAGCAGGGCGAGCATGTAGAGCGCGGAGCGCCCGGCCTGCGCCGAGGTGCGCTCCGAGAGAATCATGGCCGCGGCCCCAAGGCTCATGAGTGCCCAGGCGATGAGGAACGAGTAGGCATCCTGCAATCCGAACACCCCGAGGGCGCCGAGGAGCGACAGAGCCGCCCCGAGGAGCCAACCGGGTCGGGCACCGCGCACGGCCGTGCTCAGGGCGACGGCGAGCGCCGCCGGGACCAGTCCGAACCCCAGGAGCCAGAGCGCATCGGGCGAATACCGCAGGCGCACCGTCTCTCCAGCGAGCGCGAGCGGCAGGGCGAGCTCGCCCGCGCCCCGGGGGAGCGAGACCGCGACACCCCAGAGCGCCGCGAGCGCTCCGGCGAGCAGGAGGGCCCGGGCTGCCGAAGACGCGCGGGCGAGCGCGAGCGGCACAGCCGCCACCCACAGCCAGAACGCGATGGCGAGCGGCTCAGGCACCGCCGGCTCCCTCTCCGCGCGCTTCGCTCCCGGTCGGCTGCCCGGCGCGGATGCGCTGTGGCATGCGCTCGAGCAGCATCAGCAGCGCATGGATGAAGGCCGGAGGATTCGGCGGACAGCCCGGCAGATACACATCGACCGGCAGCACGCCCTCGAGGCCGTGGCCGCAGGCATAGCCGCCGCCAATGGTGCCCCCCGACACCGCGCAGGTCCCCGCGGCCATGACGAACCTCGGCTCCGGCATGGCGGCATAGGTCTCCTCGAGCGGACCGCGCATGCCGTACGCGACCGGTCCCGTGACGAGCAGCAGGTCGGCGAACCGTGGCGACGGCGTGAAGAAGACCCCGAGCCGGTGGAGGTTGTAGTAGGGATTGTCGAGTGCCTGCAGCTCCGACTCGCAACCGTTGCACGAGCCGGAATCGACGTGACGGACGTGGAGGCTGCGCCCAAAGACACGCCGGATTCCGCGCTCGAGGGCGAACGCCTCGGTGGACGTCACCGCGCGCGTCCACTCGAGGTCCTCGCGCCGGCGCACGCCGAAGGCCCACTCGGAGGCGGCGCTGAAGGCTCCCGTGGGACAGACGTCGATGCACACTTGGCACGCGACGCAGCGCCCATAGTCGA
>JAKAZP010000309.1 GCA_021815905.1 Pseudomonadota bacterium
CATCATCGTCAAGGACGTGATCGCGGACAACTTCCTGCAGCAGGTGCTGCTGCGTCCGGAGGAGTATGACGTCATCGCGACGCTGAACTTGAACGGCGATTACGTATCCGACGCGCTCGCGGCGCAGGTCGGCGGGATCGGCATCGCGCCGGGCGGCAACATCGGTGACGGTCTCGCGGTATTCGAGGCGACCCACGGTACCGCCCCGGGGTTCGCCGGCAAGGACCGGGTGAATCCGGGCTCGCTCATCCTCTCATCGGAGATGATGCTGCGGCACCTCGGCTGGAAGGAGGCGGCGGACCTCATCATCAAGGGTGTGGCCAACACCATCGCCAACAAGGAGCTCACCTACGACCTCGCGCGCCTGCGCGAGGCGATCAAGGCCCCGAAACGCGAGCTCGCCGCTCGCAGGAGCGTCGAGGAAGACCTGCAGCGTCTCATCCCGGGCGCGAAGCTCATGACCTGCTCGGGCTTCGCGAGCGCCATCATCCGTCACATGGACGATTGACGGCGGCGGCGATGGCGCGAACTGCCAGGCCCGTTCTCGCGATCGAGCGCGGGGAGACCTACGACCCCGACTGCACGCGCTGTCCGCGTCTGGCGGAGTTCCTCGCCGAGGTGCACGGCCGCTATCCGGATTACTGGGCGCGGCCGGTGCCGTCCTTCGGCGCCGCGAATCCCCGTATCCTCATCGTCGGGCTCGCCCCGGGGCTTCACGGGGCGAACCGCACCGGGCGGCCCTTCACCGGCGACCATGCCGGCATTCTTCTCTACCGGACGCTGCACCGGGCGGGGCTCGCGAGCCGCCCGGAGTCCGTCTCGGCCGACGACGCCTTGAGGCTCCGGGGGACGCGCATCGTCAATTCGGTCAAGTGCGTTCCGCCCGCGAACAAGCCACTGCCCGATGAGATCCGCGCCTGCAACGGCTACCTCAAGGCCGAGCTCGAGCATCTGCGGGGCGTGCGCGTCGTGCTCGCGCTCGGGCGGATCGCTCACGACGCCTTTCTCCGGGCCGCGGGCCTGAAGCGCAGTCAGTTTCCCTTCGGCCACGGTCGCGAGCATCGACTGGAAGAGACGCGAACCCTGCTCGACTCTTATCATTGCAGCCGGTACAACACCTCGACCGGCGTGCTCACGGAGGCGATGTTCGTCCGTGTCGTGGCGCGCGCCTGCGAGCTGGCCGGGGCCGGCTGAGCCTCGAGCCGGCGGTCGCAGCCCCCGCGCGCCCCGAGCGCACCCGAGGTGCCCGCCGCTCGAGCTCCAATGACCGCCAACGCATTCGACTCCAAGACTTTCATCGCGGCGCTCCCGCGCCGGCCCGGCGTGTATCGCATGTTCGACGCCGGCCACGAGCTGCTCTACGTGGGCAAGGCGCGCAGCCTGAAGGACCGGGTGAGCACCTACTTCGCAGCCCACAACGTCAATCCCAAGGTGCAGGCGCTCGTGGCTCAGATCGCCGACATCGAACTCACGGTGACCAACTCCGAGACCGAGGCGCTGCTGCTCGAGTACAACCTCATCAAGGCCCACAAGCCGCGCTTCAACGTGGTGCTGCGGGACGACAAGAGCTTCCCCTACATCCACCTGTGCACCGAGCACGAATTCCCGCGGCTCGCTTTCTATCGCGGCTCGCGCTCGGCCCCGGGCCGCTACTTCGGGCCCTTTCCGAGCGCGGGCGCGGTGCGCGACACCCTGAACCAGCTGCAGAAGCTGTTCCGCATCCGCAACTGCCGCGACAGCTTCTTCGCCAACCGCAGCCGTCCGTGCCTGCAGCATCAGATCGGCCGCTGCTCGGCGCCGTGCGTGGGCCTCATCGCGCGCGAGACGTATGCCCAGGACATCGAGTCGGCCGTCAAGGTGCTCGAGGGGCGGAGCGATGAGGTGAACGCCACGCTCGAGGCGCGCATGGAGCAGGCCGCAGGCCGCCTCGAGTTCGAGCGCGCCGCGCAGATCCGCGATCAGCTCGCGGCGCTGAAGCGCATCCAGGCGCAGCAGATCGTGACCGGCCAGGGCGAGCGGGACGTCGACGTGCTCGCCATCGTCGGGGAGCCCGGGGAGTACGCGGTGAGCGTCATGCTCGTGCGCGGAGGACGCAATCTCGGCACGACCAGCTACTTCCCGCGGGCCGCGCTCGCGGAGCCCGAAGAGGCGCTGTCCTCCTTCGTCATGCAGTATTACGCCGCGCAGGAGGCGCCCCCGGAGGTGCTCGTCGGCTCGCGGCTCGAGGATGCCGAGTCCCTCGGCCTGGCGCTTTCCGAGCGCGCGGGACACACGGTCGAAGTGCGCAGCCCCCAGCGCGGACTCGCCGTGCGCTGGGTCGAGCTCACGCGGGAGAATGCCGGCCAGGCCTTGCGCATGCGCCTCTCGCAGCGGCAGGGGATGGACGAGATGCTGACCGCGCTCGCCCGGGAGCTCGAGTTGCCCGAGCCGCCGGCGCGCATCGAGTGCTTCGACATCAGTCACACGGGCGGGGAGGGGACGGTGGCGTCCTGCGTGGTGTTCGGTCCCGAAGGGCCCCTCAAGAAGGAATACCGGCGTTTCAACATCGCCGGCGTCACGCCGGGCGATGACTACGGGGCGCTGCGTCAGGCGCTCGAGCGGCGCTTCAGCCGTATCCGCGATGGGGAATTCCCGGCCCCGGACCTGCTGCTCATCGACGGCGGCCTCGGGCAGATCGCCGCCGTGCACGAGGTGCTCGCGGGCATGGGCTTCGGCGAGGTGACGCTGGTCGGGGTGGCGAAAGGCCCGGATCGGCGCCCCGGGCAGGAGCGGCTGTTCGTCCATGGGGCGGGCGCGCCCCGGATTCCGGAAGCCCACTCGCCGGCCTCGCGTCTCATCCAGCGCATCCGGGACGAGGCGCACCGGTTCGCGATCACCGGCCATCGCCGCCGGCGCGCGCGGCGCTACAACGAGTCGATGCTCGAGACCGTCCCCGGCCTGGGTCCCGCCAAGCGCCGGGCGCTGCTCAGGCACTTCGGGGGGCTGCAGGGGGTGATGCGCGCCGGCGTCGCCGATCTCACCCAGGTCGCCGGAATCGGAGCGGCGCTCGCGCGCACCCTTTATGATCACCTCCACCCCGGCACCTAGGTCGCAGATGCCCTGGAATCTCCCGAACACGCTGACGTGGCTGCGCATCGCCACGATTCCGCTCGTCGTGATGCTCTTCTACCTGCCCTATCCGTGGGCGCGACCGGCCTCGGGCCTGATGTTCGCCGCGGCGGGGATCACGGATTCGCTCGATGGGTATTTCGCGCGCAGGCTCGGCCAGACCTCGCTCCTCGGGGCGTTTCTCGATCCCGTGGCGGACAAGCTCGTGGTGGCCGTGGCGCTCGTGCTGCTCGTCAGCCGTGATCCGCGCGTGCTCATCGCGCTCACCGCGGCCGTCATCATCGGGCGCGAGATCACCATCTCGGCGCTGCGGGAATGGATGGCGGAGATCGGCCAGCGGCGCAAGGTGGCGGTGTCGCAGCTCGGCAAGATCAAGACCGTGCTGCAGATCATCGGCCTGTCCATGATGCTCTACGGCGATCGGCTTCTCGGGATGCCGACCTACCGGGTGGGCGTTGCGCTCACCGAGCTCGCCGCGGCGGCGACGCTGGTCTCCATGGTGGCCTATCTGCGGGCGGCGTGGCCCGAGCTCAGGCGTTGAGGCACTGCCTTGACTTCGCAGGGTCCGCACTTACAATCCGTGCCTCGCGCGATGCGGGAATAGCTCAGTTGGTAGAGCGCAACCTTGCCAAGGTTGAGGTCGCGAGTTCGAGCCTCGTTTCCCGCTCCAATACTTTCCTTTAAAATCAATAACAAACGTTGAATTCTTCACCTTGAAGAATAACGTGCGGGTCGATTCCGCATTTCTCAGCGTTCTGCCGACGCGCACCCGCAGCGACGCGTTGTAGGGCGGCGGCTCGCCCCGGGTGGGGGTGGGCT
>JAKAZP010000310.1 GCA_021815905.1 Pseudomonadota bacterium
GTCGCCGGGAACGAGTTCCGCGGACGGGATCGTGCTCCAGAGGCCATCGCGCTTCACACTCGCCATCAGCGCGAGGCGGGACTTCAGCGCCTCGAGCGTCTCGCGCGCTTTGCTCTCCTGCACGAACCCGAGCACGGCATTGAAGAGCACGAGCAGCGCGATCACTCCCGCCTCGACGAACTCGCCGAGGACGAGCTGCAGCACGACGGCCGCTTCCAACATCCAGGGAATGGGCGCCCAGAGCTTGCCGAGCAGGCGCCCCCAGGGCGAGGCGTGCTCCTCCGGCATGGCGTTCGGACCGGTCTGCGCGAGCCTCCGCCGAGCCTCCTCGCTCGTCAGGCCCGCGGTCGGGCCGCCCTTGCCGGCCGGAACGAGCTCGCCGGCCGGTGTGCTCGCGTCCGAAGCGCCTGCGGGAGTGTCCGGGGTGATCGGCATCGAGCGCCTCCGGCGCCACGGCATGAAAATGCTTCAAAGGCCTGGGGGGGAGTGTCCACGGTCAGCCACGACTTGGCAACATGCTCGGGCGCGTCTCCGGCGCCCTGGAATGCAAGCCTGCGGCCTCGCCCGCGCCTTGACGGCGGACCCGTCGGACAGGTCCAATCGCGGGCTTCGCGCATCCCGAGGCCCCCGTGCCTGCGATTCAACCGAGCCTTCCGCACGTGCTGATCTGGCTGATCGCGGCCGTCGCGATTCTCGGCATCATCATGCGCCCGTGGGACCTGCCCGAGGCGGTGTGGGCGGTCGCGGGGGCGCTCGTGCTGGTGCTCGCCTCCCTGGTGCCGGCCGGACAGGCCTGGCAGGCCGTGCGCCGCGGCACGGATGTCTATCTGTTCCTCGCCGGCATGATGCTGCTCGCGGAGCTGGCACGCACCGAGGGTCTGTTCGACTGGGTGGCGGCGCTCGCCGTGCGCTTCGCGCGCGGCTCGCCGCGACGGCTGTTCGCGCTCGTCTACGTCGTCGGAATCATCGTCACGGCGTTCCTTTCGAATGACGCCACGGCGGTGGTGCTGACACCGGCGGTGTATGCCGCGACGCGCCATGCGCGCACGGAGCCCAAGCCCTATCTCCTCATCTGCGCCTTCATCGCCAACGCGGCGAGCTTCGTGCTGCCGATCGCCAACCCGGCGAATCTCGTGGTGTTCGCGAGCCGTCTGCCGCCGCTCGGAGCATGGCTCGCGCGCTTCACCCTGCCCTCGCTCGCCGCCATCGTGGTCACATTCCTCGCGCTGCGCTCGACTCAGCGCGATGCGCTTTCGGCCGAGCATGCGAGCACCGTGCCGCTGCCGCCGCTCACCCGCGGCGCCCGGCTCGCCGCCCTCGGCATCGCGCTCACGGCCATCGCACTCCTGGTCTCCTCGGCCGAGGGCGTCGAGCTCGGTGCGCCGACCTTCGCCGCGGGAACGCTGACGACGGCGCTTGCGTTGCTTCTCGAGCGGCGCTCGCCCTGGCGGCTGCTGCAGGGAGTCTCCTGGGGCGTGATCGCCCTGGTCGCGGGACTGTTCGTGCTGGTGGCGGGCCTGGAGCGCACCGGGGCGCTCGCGGTCCTCGGGGCGGCGCTCGCCTCACTCGCGGCGAGGTCCGGAGGGGGCGCCGTGTTCGCCGCCGGCGGGGGCATCGCGGCCGCGTGCAACGTCATGAACAACCTTCCGGTCGCGCTGATCGCGGGCTCGCTCGGCGGGGCCGCCGGAATCTCCACTCACCTGAAGGATGCGATGCTGATCGGTGTCGACCTGGGTCCGAACCTTTCGGTCACGGGCTCGCTCGCGACGATTCTCTGGCTGATCGCGCTGCGCCGGGAGAAGGTTCAGATCACGGGCGGGGAGTTCCTGAGGCTCGGCGCGCTCGTCATGGCACCGGCGCTCATTTGCGCGCTCGCCACGGTCATCCTTCAGCCCTGAGCCCGCCTCGACTCGAGGAGCACGACGGGCGCCGCTCGGAAGCTGTCCGCGCCACCCCGATGACTCCCTCACGGGTCAGTACTCGCAGGCCACCACCCGCAGGCCACCACCCGCAGGCCACCACCCGCAGGCCACCACCCGCGAGTCACCACCGGCGGACCAACACCTGCCTGCCATGACTCATTTCAGGGACTGCAGATAGGCCACCCGCGCGCGCAGGTCCGCGCCGGTCTACTCCGGCAGGTTCGGCTTCGGCGTGCCGGGCTTCAGCGACTGCGCGGGAGTCACCCAGGCCTCGAGATTCGCCGTGTCGTTCGTGAGCATGCCGCCCGTGAGGGTCTCGCTGCTGCCGATGTGCGTGGGGGCCGGCGCCGCCTGTTGAGCTCTTCCGGGGTGCCGAGCGACTGGATGTAGGCGATCAGCTCCCAGATGACATCGGGCGGCAGCTTCGTGCCCCAGGCAGGCATGCCGTCGCCGCGCCCCTGGGAGATGGAATCGAAGATCTCCGCCGGCGTGTCACCGAAGCGCCGCTCCTTCGGCGAGCGCGGATTCGGTCCCGTGCCTCCGCCCGCGTGCCCGCCGTGGCAGCCGGCGCAGCTCATCGCGACGAACGGCAGACGCCCCTGCTCGAGCGCCGACGGGTTGTTGGCGTAAGGAGCCTGGATCGTCGTGCCGCGATTCTCGCCCTGCACACTGGGCCCCGGATGCCTCCCGGATTCATCCGGGTCGGAATCGAGTCCGTCGGCACCGCAGTCATGTCGCCCGAGCCTGTTCCAACTCAAGTCCAACTCCGGCGCCGCGGGAATCGTGACGCCGCAGCGCCGGCCAGCGCGAGCGCACGCGTCGAAGGTCCACCGGCTCACCATCGAGTTGCCAAGCGCACAACCGCAGGCATCTGCGGCCGCCCGGCGACGCCGCCATTCATCGGTCAGGGACCGAGCGCGAAGCCCGGCGGGCGCGACCGCCCCGTCGGTCGCGAGCGTCGCTCCCCTGCGCAAGCGCGAGCGGCACGTTTCCCGTACAATTGCGCGATGCCAACGAATGCCGCTCGACGCGTCGCGCTCATCCTCGCGGCCGCGCTCTCCGCTCCTTTGGCTCTTTCGCCCGCGGCCGCCCAAGGGGCGCCGACAACCGCCGCCGTCACCACCGTCGCCGGCGCCGCGGCGCCGGCCTCGTCGTGGCAGACGCCCGGCTCCTCGACGCAAAGCCGCCCTGCGGCAGCGCCGATGCCCGGCTCGGCCGCGCGGGACGCTTCCACGCCAGATGCCGTGGCCTCCCCGGAGCCTGTTGCCTCCCCCACGCAGGTCGAATCCGCGGCGCAGCTCGCCTCCACGCGGCTGACTGCCTCCTCCCAGCCGGTCGCTTCGGAGGACCCGCCGGCGCCGAAGAGCTCGCTGAAGTACGGCCTGCCCATCCGCTACCCGGCCCGACAGGGTTTCATCGAGCAGACGGCCGGGGATGCGGAGGCCTACTTCACCGCGCCGCTTCATTGGAATGCGCGGGACTGGGAGTACTTCGGCGGCGCGCTCGGCGCGATCGCCATCGCCCATCACTACGACACCCAGGCGCGTAACCATTTCGATTCGGGGTATCGCTCGCCGCTCGGGCCGCCGAACTCGGGGAGCTTGACGGATGCGCTGCCGGGCGCGGCGCTGTTCGTCGCCACCTGGGGCTACGCCACGCTGATCCACAGCCATGCCGGGCACATCGAGGCCTGGAACATGCTCGAATCCGGCGGCCTGAGCTTCGTCAGCGCCTATGCGCTCAAATACATCTTCCGCCGACAACGCCCCGACGCCACCACGAGCCCCAATCACTGGTTCGGGGGCGGCGACTCGTTCCCGTCGGAGCATGTCACGGCCGCCTTCGCCGTCGGTACCGTGCTCGCGGAGTCCGGCAATCCCAAATATCGCTGGATCCGGCGCACGATCGGGTACGGTGTCGGAGTCTTCACCGCCTACCAGCGCCTGAAGCACAATGCGCACTGGCTCTCGGACACCGTGGCCGGAGCGGCGCTCGGAA
>JAKAZP010000311.1 GCA_021815905.1 Pseudomonadota bacterium
GGACGTCGACGGCTTTCACCCGCTCAATACCGGACTGCTCGCGCAGAAGCGCCCGGCGCTGCGTCCCTGCACGCCCCGCGGCGTCATCCGCCTCGCCGGGGAGTACGGCATCGCGCTGCGCGGGCTCAAGGCGGCGGTGATCGGCGCCTCGAACATCGTCGGGCGGCCGATGGCGCTCGAGCTGCTGCTCGCGGGGGCCACCGTCACGGTCTGTCACTCCCAGACGCGCGATGTCAGGGCCGAAGTCGAGCGCGCCGAGCTCGTCGTGGCCGCGGTGGGCAGGCCGTGTTTCGTCCGCGGCGAGTGGATCCGGCCGGGCGCGGCGGTTTTCGACGTCGGCATCACTCACGATGCTTCCGGGAAGCTCGCGGGCGATGTCGAGTACGAGCGGGCGGCCGAGCGCGCCGGCTGGATCACGCCCGTGCCCGGCGGCGTCGGCCCGATGACCATCGCCATGCTGCTCTCGAACGCGGTCGATGCCGCGGCGCGCAGACTGGATTCCGGCTCCGAAGTGCCCCGAAGCTGAGCTCAGGAGAAACGCGTGCCCCACAAGCTGAAGAACCTCCTTGCGCAGGTCCCGAGCGACCTCGAGATCGCGCAAAGCGCGCGCGCGCTGCCCGTCGACCGCATCGCCGCCGAGGCGGGCATCCTTCCCGGGGAGCTCGAGCCGTACGGACGTCACAAGGCGAAAGTGCACCTGACGGTGCGCGATCGCCTCCAGGACGCGCCGAACGGGAAGTACGTCGTGGTCACCGCCATCACCCCGACGCCGCTCGGAGAGGGCAAGACCACGACCACGGTGGGCCTGAGTCAGGCGCTCGGGGCGCATCTCGGCAAGCGCGTCTTCACCTGCATACGACAGCCGAGCCAGGGCCCCACCTTCGGCATCAAGGGCGGCGCGGCCGGCGGAGGCTACAGCCAGATCATCCCCATGGAGGAATTCAACCTGCACTTGACGGGCGACATCCACGCGATCACCGCGGCCAACAACCTGCTCGCGGCGGCGATCGATGCGCGCATGCTGCACGAGGCGGGACAGGACGACGCGACGCTGTTCGACCGGCTCTGCCCGCCGGCAAGGGACGGCAGCCGGCGTTTCGCTCCGGTGATGCTGCGGCGGCTGCGAAAGCTCGGCATCGCGAAGACCGATCCGAACGAGCTGACACCCGGGGAGCGCGCGCGCTTCGCGCGGCTCGACATCGATCCGGACACCATCACGTGGCGGCGGGTGATCGATACCAACGACCGCATGCTGCGTCAGATCACCATCGGGCAGGGGCCGAGCGAGAACGGCTTCACGCGCGTCACCGGGTTCGACATCACGGTCGCGAGCGAGGCGATGGCGATCCTCGCTCTCGCGACCAGCCTCGCCGACATGCGCGAGCGGCTCGGACGCATGGTGATCGGCACCAACCGCGCGGGGGAGGCGATCAGCGCGGACGACCTCGGCGTCGGCGGCGCGCTCGCGGTGCTGATGAAGGACACGATCATGCCCAACCTCATGCAGACGCTCGAGGGGACGCCGGCCTTCGTGCACGCGGGCCCCTTCGCCAACATCGCGCACGGCAACTCCTCGATCGTCGCGGATCAGATCGCCCTGAAGCTCGTCGGACCCGAGGGTTACGTCGTGACCGAGTCGGGATTCGGCGCGGACATGGGAATGGAGAAGTTCTTCGACATCAAGTGCCGCTCGAGCGCTCTGGTGCCGAACTGCGTGGTGCTGGTCGCGACCATTCGCGCGCTGAAGATGCATGGCGGAGGACCCAAGGTCGTCGCCGGGCAGCCGCTGCACCACGACTACACCGAAGAGCACCTGGGGCTGGTCGAGAAAGGCTGCGCGAATCTCATCAGGATGATCGCCAACGCCCGGCGGTTCGGGCTTCCGGTGGTCGTCGCGGTGAACCGCTTCAAGTACGACACCGAGGCGGAGATCGAGCTCGTGCGCCGGATCGCGATCGAGGCGGGAGCGAGCGATGCGGTCAGCTCGAGCCATTGGGCGCAGGGGGGCGCCGGCGCGGTGGAGCTCGGCAAAGCCGTCATTCGCGCGTGCGAGCTGCCCGGGGAGTTCCGGTTCCTCTATCCTCTCGACCTCCCCATCAAGCGCAAGATCGAGATCATCGTGCGCGAGATCTACGGCGGCGCCGCAGTCGAGTACCTGCCCGAGGCCGACAAGAAGATCGCGCTCTACACCCGGCTGGGATTCGACAAGATGCCGATCTGCATGGCGAAGACGCACCTGAGCGTGAGCCACGATCCGAACCTCAAGGGAGCGCCGACGGGCTTCACGGTTCCGGTCCGGGATGTGCGGGCGAGCATCGGCGCGGGATTCCTGTATCCGCTGCTCGGCACCATGAGCACGATGCCGGGACTGTCGACCCGTCCGGGCTACTATGACGTCGACCTCGATCCCGAGACCGGACGGGTGATCGGGCTCTCCTGAGCCGGGGGCTACTTCCGGGCGCCGGGGTGCGCGGCAGCGAGCGCCGCCGCGACGGCCCCGATCGCCTCATCCGCCTGCAAAAGAGCGCGTTCGCAGCGGCCGGTCTCGGCTTCGAGCCCCGCGCGGTGCGCGGAGCCCGCAGGGGTCATCTGCCGCACGTTCGATTCCGCGCAGAGCAGGAAAGCGCGCAGCGCGCCCTCAAGGAGCGTGAGGGCGGAGCCGAGATCCGCCAGCACGACGAGGTCGGTCAGGGAAACGGCCTCGCCACAGAGTTGCAGACCGGCGGCGGCCGAGCGCGCCGCGGCGAGCGGCAGCTCGATCGTCCGGCTCACCGCGGAATCGATGGTCCGCCGCCGCTCGAGCCGCTCCTCCTCGGTCGAGCCCGGCATCCGCGCGCTCCTCAGGTAAGCCTCGAAGGCGGCCGTGTCCTCGGCGGCCCGCTGGAGCATGCGGGTCGATTCGGCGCGCGCCGCGCCCGCCAGGCCTTCCAGCCGGGCGGCATCGGCGGCGAGCGCTTGCCGGCGAGCGCTGACCGTGAGCGCCTTGGCGAGCACGCCGAAAGCGAGACTGGCCGAAACGGCCGCGATCGCGACGCCGGCCGGTGTCGGCTCGCCGCCCGCCGCGGCCTGGCGGAACCGCTCGAGAGTCGAATCGGACAGGGGAGTCGTCATGGCGGCGCGCGCGGCTGGCTCGTGGGTGTCACTTGGCCCGAGGATGCTCACCCTGCATGCACAGTCCGTGATCGGCCAGGGTGGCGATCACCCGGCACTCGCGGATGCGATTGCCGCTGCCATGACGCAACATCCGCTCGAGCTCGGCCCGCAGGCTCGTCAGCATCGCCATCCGGCGCTTCACGGCTTCGAGCTGCCGGCGCGCGATGCGATCGGCCTGAGCGCAATCGGACTCCTCCCGGTCCGACAGCGCCAGCAGCTCGCGCACGGCCGGCAGGGGGAAGCCGAGCTCCCGCGCGTGCCGGATGAAGGTGAGCTTCTGCCGGTGCGATTCCCCGTACCGGCGCTGATCCCCGGCGGTGCGGGTGGGCGGGGGCAGCAACCCGATCTGCTCGTAGTAGCGGATCGTCTGAACCTTGCACCCGACGCCGCGCGCGAGCTTGCCGATCGGGATCGAGGCGTCAGTCATGCTTGAAGCTCCAGTCGCTATAGGTTTTACGATAGAGGCCTGCGAGCGACGGTTCAAGTGGGCCGGGACCGCGGCGCGCCGATGGCACACGATCACTCACACCACGGGACTCACGATCACGCCCACGGCGCGGGCGAGCGGCGACTGCTCGTGACGCTGTGCATTCTCGCGACCTTCACCGCCATCGAAGCCCTCGGCGGCTGGCTCGCCAACTCGATCGCGCTGCTCGCGGAATCCGGCCACATGCTGGCCGACTCGGGCTCGCTGCTGCTCGCCCTGGTCGCCATCCGCGCCAGCCGCCGACCGGCCGACGCGCGACACACCTATGGCG
>JAKAZP010000312.1 GCA_021815905.1 Pseudomonadota bacterium
CTTCTCGCCCGTGGGGGACATGCTCGGTGGCGGGCCCTTCGATCTGCCCCGGGGCGGATGGAGCGACGACACCGCCATGGCGCTGTGCCTGGCGGACAGTCTGCTCGCCCGCGGCGGATTCGACGCCCGCGACCAGGTCGAGCGATATCACCGCTGGCAGCGCGACGGCTATCTTTCCGCGACCGGCCAGTGCCTGGGGATCACCGCGAGCACGGCACGCGCTCTGGCCATGGCGCGCTGGCGCCGACAGCTCTACTGCGGGTCTCACGATCCCGGGCAGCTCGACCCCGAGCCGCTCGCCCGGGTGGCTCCCGTCGTGATGTTCTACTTCGGCTCCGAGGCTCAAGCGCTCGAGTTCGCCGGCCAGGCGGCGAGGACCACTTGCCAGGCGCCCGCCGTGCTCGAAGCCTGCCACGATCTCGCCGGCGCCCTGCATCGGGCGCTTTCGGGGTGCTCGCGGCAGGAGATTCTGTCCGTCCCGCGCCCGGCCGCCGGCGGCGCTTCACGCGCACGCCGGTCAGGCGCGGCCGAGGCGCTCGCGCAGGCGCTCGAGGCGTTCGCCGCGACCGACAGCTTCCGCGAGGCGCTATTGCACGCCGCCAACTTCGGTGGCAACTCCGATGTGGTTGCCGCGGTCTGCGGACAGCTCGCCGGCGCCTTCTACGGCGCCGCTTCCATTCCCCGCGCCTGGCGCGAGAGTCTCCTGCAGAAGGGGCTCATCGAAGCGTACGCCGACCGGCTGCTCGAGCACGCGCTGATGCAGATGGGCTGAACAGATCCGACGGCCGCTGATAAGCTACGGGCCCCCGCTCCCGGAACCGCAGCCCGTGCCTTTGCAGCGCACCCGCCCTCGCCGCCGACTCGCCTGGACGCGGTTCTCCGACGAGCAGCTGCTGTCCATGCGCTTCTGCGACCTCGGCCTGAAGCTCCAGGGCTCGCGGCTCGAGCGGCGTGTCCAGCGCCTCCATGCCGAGCTCGAGACCCGCGGCATCCGCTTCCGTCCCCACGTGTGGCTGTCCGAGGAGTGGTTCTCCCCGGACGGAGTGCCCGGCATCGCCGTGCCGTTCTATCTGGCGCACCCGCGCCTCGAGCGCCTGGAGCGCCACATCATGCGCGAGGCCGAGGGCGGCAACACCCGCTGGTTCATGCGCATCCTGCGGCACGAGGCCGGTCACGCGCTCGACAACGCCTACCGGCTGCGCCGCCGCAAGCGCTGGCGGGAGGTGTTCGGTCCCGCCTCGCTTCAGTACCCGACGCGCTATCGGGCGCGTCCCGGCAGCCGCCGCTACGTTCATCATCTCGGCGAGTGGTATGCGCAGTCGCATCCGACCGAGGATTTCGCCGAGACCTTCGCGGTGTGGCTGACGCCCCGCTCGGGCTGGCGCAGGAGTTACGCCGACTGGCCGGCGCTCGAGAAGCTGAGCGCCGTCGACGAGCTGCTGGAGGAAGTGCGCGGCCGGCGCGCGCCGGTGCGCAACCGGGCCCGGGTCGAGCCGCTCGAATCCAACACGCGGACCCTGGCGCACTACTATCGCCGCAAGCTCGCGCGCAACCGCCATTACCGCCGGGGGCTCGCCGACGAGCTGCTGAAACGGCTGTTCAGCACCGAGCGGCCGCGGCGGGGCGCCGTTCGCGCCTCGACTCTGTTGCGGGCCCACCGCAATTCCCTCATCGGGTCGGTGTCGCGCCAGCTCGATCTCGAGCGCTACAGCATCCAGCAGATCTATCGCATGCTGATCGAGCGCAGCGACAGCCTGAAGCTGTTCGTCCGCGGCAGCCGGCGCGATTCCATGCGCAACTCCCGCTGGATGCTGGAGCGGCTCGCGACCCTGTATTCGCAAGGCGAGACTCCGCACCTATCCCTATGAAGAAACTGCGAGCGCTCGTCGTGGTGCACGCGAGCCTGGTGCCGCCGGAAACGCTGGAAGGACACACCGACAAGGAAATCGAGGAGTGGCGCACCGAGTACGACGTCACCAGCACGCTGCGCGCGAGCGGCCACGACGTCCGCTGTCTCGGAGTGCTCGACAGTCTCACCGAGATGCGCAGCGCCATCTCCGACTGGAAGCCGGACATCGTCTTCAACCTGCTCGAGGAATTCAACGGCATCGTCACCTACGACCAGCACGTGGTCGCGTTCCTCGAGCTGATGCGCCAGCCCTATACCGGGTGCAACCCGCGCGGCCTGCTGCTCTCGCGCGACAAGCCGCTCTGCAAGCAGCTGCTCGCGTTCCACCGCATCCCCACGCCTCAGTTCGCCGTGTTCCACCGCGGCTCGGGCCGCATCCGCATACCGCACAAGCTCCGCTTCCCGCTGTTCGTCAAGTCGACCGTGGAGGACGCCTCGCTCGGCATCGCGCAGGCATCGGTGGTCGAGGACGCCGCGCGGCTGAAGGAGCGCATCCAGTTCGTGCACGAGCAGGTCGGCTCGGATGCGCTCGTCGAGGAATACATCGAGGGGCGCGAGCTCTACGTCGGGGTCATGGGCAACGAGCGGCTGACCCGCCTGCCGGTCTGGGAGATGGTCTTCGGCTCCATGCCCGACTCCCTCGCCGCGATCGCGACCCGCAAGGTCAAGTGGGACAAGCGGTACCAGACGCGCTACGGCATCACGACCCGCGCGGCCGAGGATCTGCCGCCCGCGGCGCTCACGAGGCTCGACAAGCTGTCCCGCCGCATCTATCGCGCGCTGGGTCTTTCGGGCTATGCCCGCATGGACTTCCGCGTGACGGCCGACAATCAGGTGTATGCGCTCGAGGCCAACGCCAATCCCAACCTGGAGGCCGCCGAGGACTTCGCCGAATCCGCGCGCGCGGCGGGCATCGCCTATCCGGAGCTGCTCGAGAAGCTGATGTCGCTCGGGCTGTCCTACCGGGCGGAGTGGCGCGCGACCTACGGTTAGCCGACTTCCTCGCTCTCCATCGTCCACGGCTCGGACTGGGCCGCGCGCACCCACTCCTGCAGCGCCGCGTCCTCGAGTGCCGCGGCCATGTACCAGCGCGCAGTCTCCGAGACGTGCGCGCCGTAGGTATTGAAGCGCAGCACGACGGGGGCGTACATCGCATCGGCGACGGAGTACTGCCCGAAGAGCCACGGCCCCGCGGCACCGAAGCGCCGGCGGCAATCGTTCCAGATCTCGTCGATCCGATCGATGTCCGCCTCGACTCCCGGAGTGATCACCGCGCGGCGGTTGCGGGCGCGCGCGTTCATGGGCAATTCCATGCGCAGATTGATGAAGCCGGCGTGCATTTCCGCGCACACCGAGCGCGCCAGGGCGCGCGCGGCGGGGTCCCGGGGCCAGCCGCTTCCCGCCCGCTCGGCCACGTACTCGCAGATCGCGAGCGATTCCCACACCCTCAGGCCGCCCTCGAGCAGAACCGGTACGCGGCCGCTCGGGCTGTACTTCTCGATCTCGCTCCGGGTGGCGGGCGTGTCGAGCCTGATCAGCAGCTCGCGGAACTCGAGCCCGAGCCGGCGCATGAGGATCCAGGCCCGCAGCGACCACGAGGAGTAATTCTTGTTGCCGATGACCAGCGTCAGATCCGACATGCAATGGTAACCTTCGGCTTCGCGAGAGCGACTTGAGCTCGAGCCACGCAGCATCCGGGTGAGTCATGCTTCCCGACATCCGCGCCGTCGCCTTCGACCTGGATAATACACTGTGGGATGTTGGCCCGGTGATCCTTCGTGCGGAGCAGCGCCTGCACGATTGGCTGCGCGAGCACTGTCCGCGGATCGCCGAGCGCGTGTCGATCGCCGAGATGCGGGCGGCGCGCGAGCGCCTGGCCCGCAGCGAGCCCCACAACGCCCACGATTTCACCTATCTGCGCATCGCCGCGCTCGCCGCGCACGCGCGCGAGTGCGGGTACGACGAGCGGATCGCCGGGGACGGAGTCGA
>JAKAZP010000313.1 GCA_021815905.1 Pseudomonadota bacterium
GGTGTCGGGCCCTGAGGCTGGCTCGGCGGCTGGCTCGGCGGCTGGCCCTGGGTCTGGCTCCCGGCGCTGCTCTTGCTTCCGAAGCTGGCGAACAGCTTGTTGATCAGGTTCTCGAGCACGACCGCGGGCTGGGTCTCCAGGATCTGGCTGCCGTTCTTCAGGTACGTGGTAAGCCCGCCCGGGCTGATGGAGATGAACTGGCCCCCGAGCAGACCCTCGGTGTCGATGCTCGCGGAGCTGTCCTCGGGGATCTCGTTGTACTGCGGGTAGATGCGCATCGTCACATCGGCCCGGTAGCTCTGATTGTCGTAGCCGATCTTCTTGACGTCTCCGACCCGCACGCCCGCCATCCTGACGGGGGCGCCGACCTTGAGGCTGCCGATGTTGTCGAACTCCGCCGTCACCGTATAGCCCGGCTGCTTGCCGATGCTGAAGTGCAGTCCGCTCGAGGGCAGCTGGGTGGTGAGGAACACGAGCGCGGCGAGCCCGAGCAGCACGAACAGGCCGGTTCCGATCTCGAAGGAGCGAGTGGCGCGCATGACGATGACATTCCTCTTACATGAAAGCGGCGGTCAGCACGTAATCGAGCAGCAGCGTGAGCACGGACGAGGCGACCACCGTGCGCGTCGTCGCAAGTCCCACGCCCTCGGCGGTCGGCTCCGAGTGATAGCCCTCGGTCACCGCGATGAGACTCAGGACCGCTCCGAACACGACGCTCTTGACGACGCCCTCGGTGACGTCGCGCAGGGCGACGGAGCCGTGCATCTGCGACCAGAAGATGCCGGGGTCGACCTTCATCATCTGCACGCCGATGAGCTGGGCGCCGTAGAGTCCGATGATGTTGAAGATCGCGGTGAGCAGCGGCAGCGCGATGAAGCCGCCGAGGAAGCGGGGCGCGGCGACGTAGCTCATCGGATCGACCGCCATGACCTCCATGGCCGTGATCTGATCGGTAGCCCGCATCAGCCCGATCTCCGAGGTGAGCGCGGTCCCGGCGCGCCCGGCGAACAGCAGCGCGGTCAGCACCGGACCGAGCTCCCGCAGCAGCGACAGTGCCGCGGCGGTGCCGAGCACCTCCTCGGAACCGAACTGCTGCAGCAGCTTGTAGCCCTGCAGTCCGAGCACCATGCCGGTGAACAGTCCCGAGAGCATGATGATGACCAGAGAGCGGGCGCCGGCGTTGTAGATCTGGGCGACGATCAGCCGGGGCCGGGCGAGCGCGGGCACGCACGCAGCCAGCAGCCGCACGAAGAAGATGCCGGTGACGCCGGTCTTGCGCAGACCCTCGAGCACACCGTTTCGGGCTCCGTTGCTCAAGGTTCCTCCGCTTCCATCAGCTGACCGGTGTAGTCAGGGGCCGGATAGTGAAAGCGCACCGGCCCTTCGGCGCTGCCCGTCATGAACTGCCGCACGGTGGCGGAATCGCTCTGCGCGAGCTCCTGCGGGGTGCCGGCGGCGACGACCTTGCCGCCCGAGAGCAGGTAGCTCTCATCGGCGATGGTGGCGATCTCGTGCACGTCGTGCGAGACCACGATGCTCGTGATGCCGAGCGCCTCGTTCATCTCCTTGATGAGGCGCAGGATCACGCCGAGGGAGATCGGATCGAGGCCGACGAACGGCTCGTCGTAGATGAGCACCTCGGGGTCCATGACGATGGCGCGCGCAAGGGCGACCCGGCGCGCCATGCCGCCGGAGAGCTCCGACGGCATCAGCTCCGCGGCACCGCGCAGGCCGACCGCCTCGAGCTTGGTGAGCACGAGATTGCGGATGAGCGGCTCGGGCAGGTCCGCGTGCTCGCGCACGGGAAAGGCGACGTTCTCGAACACGTTGATGTCGGTGAGCAGGGCGCCGTTCTGGAACAGCATCCCCATCCGCCGGCGCATGGCGTAGATCTCCCTGCGGCGCAGCGAGGAGACGTCCCGGCCGAACACGCGCACCTCGCCGGCATCGGCGAAGTTCTGCCCCGTGATGAGGCGCAGCAGGGTGGTCTTGCCGGTGCCGCTCGGGCCCATGACCGCGGTGATGCGCCCGAGACGCACGCGGATGTCGAGCCCGTCGAAGATCGGCCGGCGGTCGATGGCGTAGTGCACGCCGCGCACGTCGACCACCGCGTCATCGCCCGGTGCGGATGGCGCTAGGCCTGAAGGTTGGAAGTCGGTCACGCGAGTGCTTCGATCCCAGGCCTCAGGCGGCCTGACTTTCCATTTCCGCGGAATAGCGGCCGCTCGCCGCGAGCCCGTTGAGGCGCGCCCGGCGCGAGAACTCCTTCTGCCCCGCGCCGAAGCCTTCCGGGCTTCCGCCCCAGGCCTTGAGCGCGGTGTCCTGCAGCGCGCGGCCGTAGCTGAACGTGAGCGCCCAGGGATGCGGGCCCGTCCGGTTCATCAGCGAAAGATGCAGGGTCGCCTCCGCGGGCGACTGGCCGCCCGAGAGGAAGGCGATTCCCGGGACTGCCGGAGGGACGTGCCGCTCGAGCGTGCGCAGCGTCGCCTCGGCCACCTTCTCCGGCGGGGCGCGGTTCGAGGCCTTCTTGCCGGAGATCACCATGTTGGGCTTCAGGATCATGCCCTCGAGGTAGACGCGATGCTCGAAGAGCTGGCGGAACACCGTGCTCAGGGTCGCCTCCGTCACCTCCTCGCAGCGCTCGATGGAGTGCGCACCGTCCATCAGCACCTCCGGCTCCACGATCGGCACGATGTCGTTCTCCTGACAGAGCGCGGCGTAGCGCGCGAGCGCGTGCGCGTTGGCGTAGATGCCGAAGGGCGTCGGCACGCCCTCCGCAATGTCGATGACCGCGCGCCACTTCGCGAAGCGCGCGCCGAGCGCGTGGTACTCGGCCAGCCGCTCGCGCAGGCCGTCGAGTCCCTCCGTGACCGTCTCTGCGGGGAAGCCGGCGAGGGGCTTCGCGCCCTTGTCGACCTTGATGCCGGGGATCATCCCGCGCCGCGCGAGATACTCGGGGAACGCGCTGCCCTCGCGAGTCTTCTGCCGGATCGTCTCATCGAAGAGGATCACGCCGCTGATCGCCTCCGACGCTCCCGGGGCGCTGAACAGCATCTCCCGGTAGCTGCGCCGGTGCTCCTCGGTCGACTCCAGCCGGATCGCATCGAAGCGCTTGGCTATCGTGCCGCCGCTCTCATCCGCGGCCAGCAGCCCCTTCCCGGGAGCGACCATGGCGGTGGCGATGCGGTTGAGCTCACTGCGGTTCATGCTGGGATCCTCCGGCAAAAGCGGGGCCGGTCCGCGCACACGCCGTCGTGCCGCCGGGCCCCGCCCCGATTGTTCGCGTGATGGAATGTGCCAAGGATACCAAATGGCGTCCGACCCATAGCGTTCCCCACGAGTTCCAGCTTGGCGCCGGCGGCAATTAGCACTAAACTAGTCCTACTTCCAGAGAGCAGCCCTCATGGTTCGTATCAGCCGGCTCACCGATTACGCCACCGTGCTTCTCGCGGCGCTCGCGGAGCGTCCGGCCGACGTGCAGACGGCCACGGCCCTCGCGGAGCAGACCCGCATCGCCGCCCCGACCGTCAGCAAGCTCCTGAAGCAGCTGCAGCGCTCGGGACTCGTCGCCTCGGTGCGGGGACTCCATGGCGGCTACCAGCTCGCCCGCCCGGCGACCGAGATCAGCGCCGCGGCCATACTCGATGCCCTCGAGGGCCCCGTCGCGCTCACCGACTGCTCGGTCGGCGCCGGCCAGTGCGACATCGAGGAAACCTGCCGCGTCGGCAAGGTGTGGCAGCGCTTGAACCTTGCCATCCGGCGCTCATTGTACGACGTCAGCCTGGCGCAGCTCGCCGGCATCGACGCCGCCCAGGTGCGCCTGCCGGCGCTCGAGCGCGAGATGAAAGCCGCGGCTCGCACGGTGCGATCCTGAGCCCCGGGCG
>JAKAZP010000314.1 GCA_021815905.1 Pseudomonadota bacterium
CGCCACGGCGTGCTGCACGCCGGGAAAGCCGTGGTGATTCACGCGGCGGTGGGCTCGAACTTCGCGCCGGCCCGGGACGAGGAGGCCGTGCGCGCCTTCAGACTCCGGCACCGCCTGCCGGAGTCCTTCATCCTGACGGCAACGCGCGCGTATCACACGGGGCTCGCGCACACCCCCCCGTATCCCGGCGGCAACAACGAGCGTTTGATCCGCTCCTATCGGCGCTATCGCGAGCGCGGTGGGCGACTGGCGCTGGTCGTGGCCGGCGCGCGGATAGAGGAGTATCTTCGGTCCCGGGGCTTCTCCGAGGCGGACCTGCGGGACATCCGCTTCATCGGCTTCGTGCCGAACGCGCAGATGCACCTCGCCTACCAGGCGGCCACGTTCTTCGTGCTGACGAAGCTCTGCGACAGTTTCGGCCTGCCGATCCTCGAGGCCATGGCGAGCGGCTGTCCGGCCATCGTTCCGAAGACCTGCGCCGGGCCCGAGGTGGCCCGCTCCGCCGCGCGGCTCATCGATCCCTACGACGAGGAAGACATCTGCGGCGCGCTGCTCGAGATGGAGGGCTCGGGGCAGCGCCGCTGCGAGTTGCGCCGCCTCGGCCTCGCGCGGGCGCAGGGATTCACGTGGGCCGAGTGTGCGCGCCGCACTCTCGCCGTGCTCGATGAGCTTTGTCCGGTAGCGGCGAGCTGCCCGCCGCCGGAGGCCACCTCTCGCGGCAGGCGCCCGCGCGATCGCGTGCGTCCACAACCGTGAACCCGGCACCCACGGCGCGGCTCCAGGCGAGGCCGGCGCGCGAGTCCCTCGCCGGCGGCGTCGCGAAGCGGGAACAGATCATGCTTGACCGTAGGCCGTGTGCGCGGCATACGACATGGGAACGAGTTCAGCGGCGGCCCACGACTCTCCCCAACCCATCGCCCGACTTGCGCTCATCGTGCACGCGGATGACTTCGGGGAGACGGTGGAGATCACCGAGGGGATCTGCCGCGCGATCGAGGCGGGCGTCATCACCAGCACCTCGGTCATGGCCAACATGCCCGGGACCGCCGATGCGCTCGGGCGCATCGCGCCGCTCGAGGAGCGCGCGAGCTTCGGCGCGCACATCAATCTCTGCGAGGGCAGCCCCCTCAGCCGAGCCTGGCGCGCGCGCGATCGCGACGGCCGTTTCGAGGGCAAGCGGGCGCTCGCGGCGCGGGCGCTCGGCGGAAGGCTGTCCCTGCGCGAGGTCGAGGCGGAGATCGCCGCGCAGATCGCGCTGCTGAGGGATGCGGGCGTGCGGCTCTCGCACGCCGACGGTCACAAGCACCTGCATCAACTCCCGGTGGTCGCGACGGCGACGGCGAACATACTGCCCCGTTTCGGCATCGAGAGAGTCAGAATTACACGGTCGGCGAGGTGGGGCACCGTGCGCGGCGCATCGGGCGTGGCGCGCGAGCTGCTCGCGCGGCGCGCGGCGCGGGTGTTCGCCCGTGCGCGGCTGCGATCGCCGCAGGGCACACTCGACATCCGCGATCTCATGGGAAATCCCAACCCCCTGCCGCTGCTCGCGGGGCGCGCGCGCGCGCCGCAGCTCACGCTCGAGATCTGCTGTCACCCGGGGACCGAAGCGGCCGATCACGGCAAGCCCGGCAGCCACGAGCGCTGGCGCGAGCTCGAATTCCTGTTGTCCCCCGAGTACCGGGACATGGTGCGCGCAAGCGGCGCGGCACTGGTGAGTTACTGGCGGGTCTAGATCACGGTCCGATGCGCATTCTCAAGATCATTCCCCAGGCCTTCTACACCCCGAGAGGCACGCCGCTGAGCGCCTACCACCGCGCCCGCGAGCTCATCGCCCAGGGTCACCGGGTCGACATCCTCGCCTACGGCCTCGGCGCCCCTCCGCCCGGGCTCGATGCCCGGGTGTATCGCGCCCGCGGGCCGCACTTCACGCGCCATCTGCCCGCCGGGCCCTCGGCGATCAAGATCTGGCTCGACGTGCTGCTCCTCATCCGGCTCGTCGGGCTCCTCTGCCGCAGGCGCTATGACGCCATCTACGCGCACGAGGAAGCGGCGCTCCTCGCCCGGGCGGCGGGCGCGATCTTTCGCATTCCCTACATCTACGACATGCATTCGAGCCTGCCGCTGCAGATCACCGACTGGAACTTCAGCCGCAACCCGCGGGTGGTGGCGCTCTTTCGCTGGATCGAGCGCACCTGCGTGCGCAAAGCCTGCGCCGTGGTCGCGATCTCCCCGGCGGTGGCGCGCGCGGCCTGCCGGGCGTGGCCGGATGCGCGCTGCGTGGTGCTCCCCAATCACTTCGAGCTCGAGGGGGCGCCGGCCGCGAGCGAGATCGTCGCCGTGCGTGAGCGTCACGGCATCGCTCCCGAGGACAAGCTCATCGTCTACACCGGCTCGTTCGTCGCGCTGCAGGCGCTCGATCTGCTCCTCCAGGCGCTCCCGCGCATCCTCGAGTCGGTGCCGACGGCGCGCCTGCTCCTGGTCGGGGGAGAGCCGACGCAGATCGGATCGCTGCGCGCGCAGGCCGAGCGCCTCGGCGTCGCCGGACGGGTGATCCTCGAGCGCGCCCGGCCGCAGGCGGAGATGCCCGCTTACCTGGCGGCGGCCGACGTGCTGGTTTCGCCCCGCGTGCAGGGCATCAATCCCCCGGGCAAGCTCCTGTCCTATCTCGGCGCCGCCCGGCCGGTGGTCGCGACCGACACGCTGGTGCACAACCAGCTGCTGACGCCCGAGTGCGCGATCCTGACTTCGCCCGATGCGGCGGGATTCGCCGAGGGCGTCGTGAGCGCGCTCACCGACGCCGCGCTTTCGGCGCGGGTGACCGAGGGGGCACGCAACACCCTCAGCCGCCTTTGCAGCAAGAGTCTGCGAGCGGCAGCCTACGAGGAGATACTCGAGGCCGCGCGGAACGCAGGGAGGAGCCGCAGGAAGCGCGCCGCACGACTGCTGTCCCAGCACCGGCCCTGAGGGGTCTTTACATGAACGTGCCCGCGCGGGCGCAGCCCGGGCTGTGCATCGGGCGCCACTGCGCTGCCGAGCGCGCCGCGCCCGCCCGGCCGCCGCACCGAGCGGCGCGGTCATGCCCGGCGCAGGAATGTCACCACCGCGAGCACCAGGAACACCACGAACAGCACCTTGGCGATCCAGGCCGCGGTCGCCGCGAGCCCGATGAACCCGAGGAAGCCGGCGACGAGGGCGATCAGCAGAAACACGACGGCGTAATAGAGCATGGGACGCACTCCGTATGCGGCCCACAGGCTGAGGCCGCGACGCCGCCAATCTCCCCGAAACACCGATTGCCCGGCATCAGCCGACGCCCACACCGCGTGTCAGAGGCAGACCATCCCCGGAGCGGCGCGCGCTGCCTGTCATTCTCGGACTCACGCTCCCCATCGCCGGGGGGAAAGCCGCCGAGCCGCTCGCGCTCAAGTTCGTCCCGGACCACGCTCACAGCGCGAGGAGTGAGGCCGGGTCTCGGCCGGTTGACACGGCGGCGCGGATCACACCATGATTGCCGCATTCATCGATGACAGCGGGTCGCAGGCGCTTCCGACCCAAGCGCCGGGAGAGATCGGCGTCCTGCAGATAACGAATAAAGAGTTGGACAGCGGAATGCGATTGCCGGACCTGCCCGCGCCTTGACCCAGAATGCTCTCATCGCGGCGGCCATCGCCGTCGGCATCGCGGGGATCTCCGCCGGAATCGCGCTGTTCGTGTTCCGGGTGCTCCGCCGCGTCGGCACGCTGCGCGAGAACAGCGAGCGGCGCTTCCGGCTCCTCGTCGAGGGCGTGGCCGATCACGCGCTGTATCTCATGGACGCGAACGGGCGGATCACGGACTGGAACGCCGGTGCGCAGCGCCTGAAGGGCTACACGGCCGA
>JAKAZP010000315.1 GCA_021815905.1 Pseudomonadota bacterium
TGCGTCGGCAACGTCGCGCAGATCGATACGCCGTACCTCACGGAAACCACCTCCGGCCTGACCTATGCCGTGAACCGTTTCCGCGGCTGGCCGCACTCCGGCCACGTCACTCTGGTTCGCGGTGAGCGCTCCCGGCTGGCGGACTTCGCCTCGGATATGCTGTAAGCTGCTCCCTGGGCGGGGGGCCGCTCGCCGGCCGCTCGATGGACTTGTAAGCCACTGTATTCAATGGAAACCGGCTGCTCTGGCCGCGGTCGAACACTCATGCGCGCCTTCGTTCCGGTCGTGCTCGCCGCCTTCGTGAATGCCACGATGGTCGCGGCCGCTGCCCAGCCCCTGATCCCGATGACCACCGGCCTGCCGTCGGCGATCACCTCGGAGCTGCCCGACCTCGGCAGCGCCGCTCAGGCGGCCCTGCCGATGAGCGAGCAATACCAGATCGGCTATTCGGAGGCGATGCAGCTGCGCGAGCAGCATCAGCTGCTCGAGGACCCCGAAGTGTCGGAGTACCTCAACTGGATCGGCAAGCGCCTCGCCTCGCAGAGCAAGATGGGCGGCGCCGACTTCCATTACCTGTGCGTCAACACCCCGGTCATCAACTCCGCCGCGGCGCCGGGCGGTTGGATCTTCATCAATAGCGGCATCATCCTCTTCACCAATACCGAGTCGGAGCTCGCCGCAGTGATGGCGCACGAGACGGCGCACGTCACGCAGATGCACATCGCGCGCGAGGTGCTCAACCAGCAGCACCAGAGCGTGGAGTCGATCGCGACCATGCTGGCCGCCATCCTGCTCGGCGCCGCGGGCGGGGGCGGGGGCGATGCGATCATGGGCGGCATGGTGGCCTCCCAGGGACTCGCCGCCCAGGAGGAGATCGACTACAGCCGCCAGGTGGAAGAGGAAGCCGACCGCGTCGGCATGACCTATCTCGCGGCGGCCGGGTTCGACCCGCAGGCGATGGCCGACATCTGGGAGAAGATGATGCGCATGAGCGGGGTCCAGGACGACTGGGTGCCCGCCGTTCTCCAGGACCACCCGATCGACTCCGTGCGCATCGCCGACGCCCGCGATCGCGCCGCCCAGTACCCCCCCGTTCCGGATACGAGCTCGCCCGACTATTACCTGATCAGGGCGCGGGTGCGCGTGCTCACCGCCTCGAGCGGCGAGGACCTTCAGCGCCAGTACGCGGAGCGGATCGCGCGGGGCGATCACCGCCTCGGCACGATGTACGGCGATGCGCTCGCGCTCATGGAGGACAACGAGGCCGCGCGGGCCGTGCCCATCCTCGAAACCCTCATCCGGCAGCACGGTGAGCTCCATCTGCTGTACTCCGCGCTCGGACAGGCCGAGGCGAAAGCCGGCCGCATGAAGCAGGCGCTCGCGACCTTCCGTCAGGCCGAGCGGCTCTTTCCCGACAACGTGCCCGTGACGGTCCGCTACGCGCAGACCCTCATGGCCGACGGAGACAACCGCGAGGCTCACGCTCTGCTGCTCCATCTGTTCGACAACGTGCCGCCGACACCGGGGGAGATCGCGCTCACCGCGCGCGCGGCCAGCGCCTCCGGCGATCTCGCGGACGCCTACGACTACATGGGTCAGTATCAGCTCGCCTACGGCAACCTCCCGCTCGCCGCCGAGCAGTTCCAGCTCGCTCTCACCACCCCGAACATCAACCAGGTGCAGCGCGAGCGCATCACGGAGGAGCTCAGGGAGGTACGCAACTACCTGGCGAGCGCCAGGCAGCAGCACGAGAGCGAGTGAAGATCGGGAGCTCGCGCATGGCGCTCCCTGCGGGCGCCGCGCCACCCTCGGGCGATTCCCTCGGCACCGCGACCGAACGTGGATCCGGCTGGTAAACTTCAGGACCCAACCGCGCACGGACACCTCATGCCAAGAAGAATCCGCCCACTCGAACTCGGCTGTATTCTCGCCGCTTCCGCCGCCCTCGCCGGCTGCGCCACGGTGAAGCCGGCCCAGCGCGACCCGCGCGATCCCTGGCAGGGCATGAACCGCGCGACCTTCCGCTTCGACCTCGGGATCTACGATCGCGTTCTCAAGCCGGTGGCGCACACCTACGTGCGCATCACGCCGCAACCGGTCCGCATCGGCGTCGACAACTTCCTCAACAATCTCTTCTATCCCACCGTGATCGTGAATGCGCTGCTGCAGGGGAAGGTCGTGGATTTCGCGCGCGACACGGGTCGAATGCTGGTGGATACGACCCTCGGCATCGGTGGACTGTTCGATCCGGCGACGCCCCTCGGTCTGCCGCGTGAGGACCGGGATTTCGGCCAGACCTTCGGCAAGTGGGGCGTTCCGACCGGTCCCTACCTGGTGCTGCCGATCCTCGGCCCCTCGGACGTGCGCGATGCGCTCGGGCTGATCCCCGACTACACGGTCATGAGCCCGCTCGGTTACGGTCACTACGCGGCGCGCACGGCGCTGCGGTACGGGACCGGTGGGCTCGATGCCGTGAACACGGGTGTGAACCTGCTGCCGGCGATTCGCCTGACCGAGCAGGCCTACGATCCGTACGCCTTCGCGCGACATGCGTACCTGCAGCAGCGCAGGTTCATGGTCGAGGGGGAGAAAGCTCAGCACGGGGGCGCCGAGCAGGAGCTGAAGGAGCTCGAGCAGTCCTCGAATCCGCCGTAGCCGCGCCCCGTGCGCCGTCGCGCTCCGGACGTCAGACCCCCTGCTGCAGCAGCTCCGCGACGCCGCTGATGTGCGCGATGCCGAGGAGCCCCGCGGGCAGCCCCGCATAGCGCAAGCGCCGGCCCTCCCGCTTGCTCACTGCCAGCCAGTCGAGCAACACCGCAAGTCCGGCGCTGTCGGCGTGGCTCACCGCGCTCAAGTCGATCTCGAGCTCCGAGGCGCTCGCGGTGCGCAGCGCGTGCAGCCCGGCGCTGCGCGCGCGCCGCGCGGTGGGGAAAGTCAACACGCCGCGGGCCGCGAACCGGCCCGGGGCGGTCGCCGCGAGCTCGAGCGTCGCGCCGCCCGGGCCGCCGCCGGCACGGTGCCCGGCGGGTGCGCTCACGGGCGCTTGCCGGTGATGTGACTGATCTGGGCCGGCTTCTCGCCGCTTTGCAGGCGCTTGATCACCGCATCGATCCCCTGCTGCGCGATCTGCGACTGGAAGTCCTCGCGATAGCTCGTGACATAGCTGATGCCGTCGATGATGACATCGAACGCCTGCCACCCCTGCGGCGTCTTCTTCATGTAGAAGTTGACCGAATCCCGCGCGCCGTTCGTGCGCGTCACCTCGGTACGCACGGTGGCGACGGTCGCGCCCGCCGCCACCCGGCTCGGATAGACCTTGAGCGTGTTGGCCGTGAAGTCGAGGAGCGCCGTGCCGTAGTTGTTGAGCATCGAGTGGATGAACGCGCTGATGAACCGCTGCCGTTGAGTGGGCGTTGCGGTCCGCCAGTACCGCCCCAGCACGAGCTGGGCGGAGAGCTGGGTGTCGAAGTGCGGCAGGAGATAGGTGTCGACCAGATCCTGGAGCTTCTGCGGATCCTTGCGATAGCCCTCCCGATCGGCATCGAGCGCCTTCAGCGTCTGCTGCGCGGCGCTCTGGACCACATCCGAGGGCTGCTCCTGCGCGGCCTGATCGCTCGCCGGCGCCGCCTGCGCCGGGGCATGGAATGCAATCCCCGCCGCAAGCAGCGCGGCGGCGGCAATGACGGTCGGATATCTCATTTCTTGGGCTCCTTGGGCTTGGGTGTCGGGCCCTGAGGCTGGCTCGGCGGCTGGCCCTGGGTCTGGCTCCCGGCGCTGCTCTTGCTTCCGAAGCTGGCGAACAGCTTGTTGATCAGGTTCTCGAGCACGACCGCGGGCTGGGTCTCCAGGATCTGGCTGCCG
>JAKAZP010000316.1 GCA_021815905.1 Pseudomonadota bacterium
GGATCTGCCGGTCGCGACGCGCCACCTCGCGATCTATCAGGCGCACATCGAGTGCTCCGACATCGTCTGGGCCGCGCGCGGAATCGGCGGCGTGCAGGCGCTCGATGCCCTCGAGCTGTCGGCCATCGAGCACGGCTGCACCGTCGAGGCGCTCGCCGCGCGCCCGACGCTGATGACGGTCACGAACGTCAACTCTCCGCGGCGGGTCGACGAGGAAATCCTCGACAACATCATGGTGATGGCGCGCCACGGCCAATGTGTCGTCATCACGCCGTTCACGCTCATGGGCGCGATGGCGCCGGTGACCCTCGCGGGCGCTCTCGTGCAGCAGACGGCCGAGGCCCTCGGGATCGTCGCGCTGTGTCAGATGTTGCGCCCGGGAGCGCCGTGCGTCCTCGGAGGCTTCACGTCCAACGTCGACATGCGGACCGGCTCGCCGGCCTTCGGTACGCCGGAGTACGTGCACGCCGTGCTCGCCGCCGCGCAGATCGGCCGGCGGCTCGGGCTTCCCGTGCGCACGAGCGCCGTGAACGCCTCGCCGGTGGTCGATGCGCAGGCGACCTACGAGACGGCATTCTCGCTGCAGGCGGCGATTCTGAGCCACAGCCATCTCATCAATCACGCCGCCGGCTGGCTCGAAGGCGGTCTGTCGGCCTCGCTCGAGAAGATCATCGTCGATGCTGAGCTGCTGCGGAACTGGGCCGAGATCCTCAAGCCTGTCAGCGTCGAGGACGATGATCTCGCAGTGGAGACCATCAAGTCGGTCGCCGCCGGGGGGCACTTCTTCGCAGAGCCGCACACGCTCGCACGCTACCAATCGGCCTTCTACCGGCCGCTGCTTTCGGACTGGTCGAATTTCGAGAACTGGACCGAGTCGGGAGCGCGCAATGCGACCGAGCGGGCGACCGGAATCTGGCAGAAGCTGATCGCGGAGTACTCGCCCCCCCCGCTCGATCCGGCCGTCAAGGACGCCGTCGCCGACTACGTGCAGCGCCGCACGCGCGAGCTCGGCACGGCCGGCTGAGGCAGCCCCGGCCGGGGTCGCACGGCGGGAGAGCGGGATCTGACATGACATCCTGGATCGCCAACGCGCGCATGTATGCGGTCACCCCGGAGGTCGAGTCGCTGTGGCGCGGGCTCATCGAGCGGGTCGCGGCGGAGGCCGGCGTGGCCCTGCGCTACCTGCCGTATCCGGCGCCGGGGCCGCTCGAGGATCTGTGGTCGCGGCCCGATCTCGGCGCGGTGCTCATGTGCGGCTATCCGATCGCGCTCGGCCTGGCGGACGTGCGGACGATCGCGGCGCCGATACCGCGTATGCCGTGGGCAGGAGGGCGGGCGGTGTACCGCAGCGATCTCATCGTGCGGCAAGACGCCCCCTACGAGAGACTCGAGGACACCTTCGGCGGGCGTGCCGGGTGGACGGTGGCGCATTCACATTCCGGGTTCAACGCCTTCCGCCACCACCTGCTCGCCTACCGCACGCGGGAGCGCCCGCGGCTGTATCGCGAGACGGTGGGCAATCTCGTCACCGCGCGCAATGTGCTCGACGCGGTGCGCGAGCGGCGCATCGATGTGGGGCCGCTCGATGGCTACTGGCATGCGCTGATCGCGCGCCATGCGCCGCGGCTCGTCGAGGGCGTGCGCGTGCTCGTCTCGACCGCGCTCGCGCCCATGCCGCCGTTCGTCGCCGCGCGCGGCGTGCCGGCGGAGGGGGTGGCACGGCTGCGCGCCGCGCTCACGAGCGCCGGGCACCAGGATTGGTTCGCGGAGTTCGCCGAGCCCCTCATGCTCCGCGGCTTCGCCGAGGCGCATCGGGCGGCATTCGATTGCGCTCTCGAGTGGGACCGCGAGGCGAAGGGAGCGGGTTACCCCGAGCCGGCGTGACTCGATCTCAGGAGCTCGCGGCCGGGACGCGCCCGGTCGGATGCACCAGCACGTGGTGACCGCGAAAGAGGTACCGCCGCGCCACGTCGAAGTACGTGCGGTAGACCAGGCCGCCGTTCTCGGCGATGAGTCGGGCGCGCTCCTTTCGGTAGCGGGCGGGGCATTCGTACCACGGAATGCCCGGCGACTCGTGGTGCAACGAGTGCAGGTTGTTGAACAGGAAGAGCGGCCCGAGGATCCACGATCCTTCGACGATGGCCACGCGCTCGCGCACGCCGGCCCGCGCCCGGTGCTCGGCGAACGAGCGGATCAGCTGAATGCCGTTCGCCGGAATGACCATGGCCACGAAATAGAGCCACAGCGGCATCCCGCAGACGATCTTCAGCCACAGGACGACCGGGACGCACCACAGGAGATGCTCCGCCCACACCCGCCGGATTCCCGGCTTGCCGCGCCAGGCGTTGCCCAGGTCCCAGCGCAGAAACATCCCGATGCGCAGGAACGACCCTACGACGATCCGGCCGGCGAGGGTCTGCTCGATGCGCAGGGCGGCGCGCATCAAGGGGCTCAATCGGTCCCAGCCCTCGGATGTCCAGTAATACGATTCCGGGTCATCGAGGGGATCGGTCAGCCGCTCATCGAGATGGTGGGCGTGATGCAGGTCGCGGTAGCGCGGGTACGGCATCCACAACTCGAGCGGCGGCATGGCGAGCAGCCGGTTGAGGAGCGTCCATCGAGTCGGATGTCCGTGGACGATCTCGTGCTGCACGGAGCTGTGCAAGGCGATGACGAGCGCTGTCAGCGGCGCCACCATCGCGAGCGGCCAGTGTCCGTACCTCGAGGTGATCCCAACCCACCCCGCGTAGGTGACGATGATCAACAGAAGGGTGGGAATCTCGACCGCCGGCCGGGTGCGGCGGGCAGCTGACATGACGACGGGAGTGGGAATCAAGCTTGAAATCGGCGGCCACCGATTCCTTGGACTTGGCCATACGCTACCACGGCCCGTAGTATGCCGGAATCTCCCGGCTCCGTAATTGGAACGCAGTCGATGATCCCGCTCCCGGGAGCGCGGGCGGTCAAGGTCGGTCCGAGGCTCGCGCGCTGGATGTGGAGGACCATGGAAAGAGAATTTCCATTCGCAATCAAAGAGATGGCGGTGGCCTCCCGCGGCGCGAGGGCGGGGCGGCGGCGACGTCCCGGCACCCCCGCGCCCGGCGCTATCATGCCGAGGGGCCACGGGTCGGGCGGGCCCTCGGAATCTCGAACATGAAAGAATCCGCACGAGCCGTCGTGATCGGGGGCGGGGTGGTCGGCGCGAGCGTGCTCTACCACCTCGCCAGGATCGGCTGGAACGACGTTCTGCTCATCGAGAAGAGCGAGCTCACTTCAGGCTCGACGTGGCACGCCGCGGGCGGAATGCACACGTTCAACGGCGAGGCGAACATCTCGAAGCTGCAGAAGTACACCATCGACCTGTATCGGGAGATCGAGTCGCTGTCGGGTCAGTCCTGCGGGCTGCACCCGAACGGCGGACTCATGCTCGCGGCGACACCGGGTGAGCTCGACAGCCTCAAGCTCATCTGCTCGCGGGCGCGCTATCTCGGCATGGAGACCGAGATGATCTCGCTCGAGGAAGCGCAGCGGTTGAATCCCCTGATCGATCCGCGCTACTTCATCGGCGCTCTGTGGCGCGCCGACGGCGGGCACTGTGACCCCTCGGGCACGACTCACGCGTACGTCAAGGCGGCCTGCAGGCTCGGCGCCTCGGTAGAGCGGTTCACCCGCGTGATCGGGCTCGAGCCGCGCCGCGAGGGCGCGTGGGATGTCATCACCGACAAGGGAGCGGTCCGCGCCGAGCACGTCGTCAACTGCGCCGGCTTGTGGGCGCGCGAGGTCGGCCGCCTGGTCGGCATCGAGCTGCCGGTGCTCGCGATGGAGCATCACTACCTCGTGACCGAGGATATTCCGGA
>JAKAZP010000317.1 GCA_021815905.1 Pseudomonadota bacterium
CCTCTTGCCCCGGCGCGGGACAGCCCGAGCCGCCGCCGCGACGAGCCGCGGCGGGCGCACCGGACGGGCATCAGACGAATCCGATCGAGAACAGCGCGACCAGCGCCAGCAGATTGCCGAGCAGCTCGGGGCGGGCGAGGCAGGCGAGCTTCACGCGCCGTGCGAGACCGCCGGCCCGCTCGAGCCCATTCGCGTTCATTCGATTCATGGGGTGCTCCCGTGGTGAGACTGGGAGCATTGGGCGCTGCGATCCGCGCACCCTTCGGGCCGCAACCGTGGCAGGGCGATGAAGAATCCGGACCGATTCGGGCGGCCCCGCGGCCAGGCGGCCTGCGGGCCAGGGGCCCGGGCGCGGCGCCTCCGCATTCCGGCGGATTCCCGCCGGCGCGCGCCCGTCGTATCTTCAGGGGGCACGGACCGCGCCGCTCCCCCGCTACGGAATGCAAATCACGCCATAATCACGTCGAGGCGCTCACCGGGCCGGAGCGCCGCCGAGCCGCTGCGCACGAGGTACTCGAGATGACCCAAGACTCCCTGGTCGTGCATCGCGGCGGCTGTCACTGCGGCCGTGTCAGGTTCGAGGCGCTCGCGCCCGCCAAAGCGCAGGTCTGCGACTGCAACTGCTCGATCTGCAGCATGTCGGGATATCTGCACCTCGTCGTGCGCGCGGACCGGTTCAAGCTCCTCTGCGGGAGCGACGTGCTCACCACCTACACCTTCAATACCGGCACCGCCAAGCACCTTTTCTGCTCCGTGTGCGGCGTGAAGTCGTTCTACGTCCCGCGCAGCCACCCGGACGGATTCAGCGTCAATGCGCGCTGCATCGACCCCGGGACGCTCGAGGAGATGACCGTCAGGCCCGTCAATGGACGGGACTGGGAGAGCCAATACCCCAAGGGACGCGGCGAGTTTCGGGACTGAAACGATGAAGCACTATCTCCTTTTCTACTCCTTCGTCGACGACTACCTCGAGCGGCGGACCCTGTTTCGCGACGCGCACCTTCGACATGCCTGGGAGGGGTGCGCGCGCGCGGGGCTCGTCCTCGGCGGCGCGGTCGGCAACCCTCCCGAGGGCGGGCTGCTGCTGTTCCGGGCGGCGTCCACCGAGCCGGTGGAAGCCTTCGCGCGCCACGACCCGTATGTCGTGAACGGTGTGGTCACCTCGTGGAGGATTCGCGAGTGGACCACGGTGATCGGGGATCTCGCCGCATCGCCGGTGTACCCGGCCGGCATGCCGCGACCCGCGGGCTGATCGGGCGCGGGCGACGGTCGAGCCGGGCGGGTCGGCACGCTCACGGGCCCGGGGGCGTGCGCTCGGCTTCGCCCAGGCCGCGCTGCATCAGCACGCTGTCCACCCAGCGCCCGAGCTTGAAGCCGACCGCGTGGAGCGTGCCCGCCGGCCTGAACCCCAGGCGCTCGTGCAGCGCGATCGAGGCGGCATTGCCGCTGTCGCCGATCACCGCGATCATCTGTCTCCAGGGTCCCGCCTCGCACCGCTCGATGAGGGCTCCGAGAAGCGCCGTGCCGATACCCTGTCCCCCGGCGCCCTGCTCGACGTACACGGAGTCCTCCACCGTGTAGCGATAGGCGCTGCGGAAACGATAACGGGCCGCATAGCTGTAGCCGACGATCTCGCCGTCGCGCTCGGCGACGAGATAGGGCAGTCCGAGAGCCACCGCGGAGCGCCAGCGCGAGAGCAGCTCCTCGCTCGAGGGCGGAACCTCCTCGAAGCTCGCGAGGCCCCGCAGCACGTGAGGCGCGTAGATCGTCCCGATGGCGGGCACGTCCGCTTCGGCGGCCTCGCGAAGGAGGATCGTGCGCGACATGCCGGCGCTCGCTCTCACGCGCCGAGCTCAGTCGTAGTAGCTGACGCTCGGGTTGTCACCCGGGCAGATCCAGCCGACGACGAGCATGCCGTCGGCCGAATTCGCCTCGAGCGAGTGCAGCTGCTTGCGCGGCAGAAAGATGACATCGCCCGCGGCGACCTTCGTCCTGAGCCGCTCGGTCCACAGGCTGCCCTCGCCCGAGAGCACCACCAGCGATTCCTCGTAGAGGTGACGATGCGGCGCCGCCTTCGAGCGCGGGATGTGGCCGATGAACTGTGTGAGCACCCGGGAGCCGAAGCGCTTGTCGACCAGCATCTGAAAGTAGCGCGGGCCCATCGCGGTGCGCTCTCGCGCATCGATCTCGGCCACGCGCTGCGGCGAGGCCGGATCGAAGCGGTCGCTCATGGCTTCGGGCCACTCGAGGGGTCCCGGGGGCGAGGCGGCCGCGAGCACCGTCAACCTGCGCCCCGCGGTCGGCACGAGCTGCAGCGCCTCTCCCGGGCGCACGTACAGTCCCGACATCGCCTTCACCGCCAGCTCGCGCCGCGAGACGATCGCGCAGCCCTCGCCCTGCAGGAAGAAGAGGACCGCCTCGCGATCGCCGAAGGCGACCACGGGCGATGCGCCGGCTTCGACCTCGAGCAGCGTCAGGGACTGAAAGCGCGCGCCGAGCTCGGGACCGACGAGCTCGGCGCTGCGCAGACGACCGCGTGTCGACTTCCCGACACGGTCGGGCGAGATCACGCAGCAGCCGCCCCCGAGCGCAGTCCGCGCCTCGCCGCCGCGGGCGAGGCGCGGGATCGCGCGATTGGCGAGGCTCTCCGGATCGTCGAGGGGCGCGCCTCCGGGAAGGCTCGTGTGGGCGCCATCGCAGAACGGCGGCCCCCGCGTGTGCTTGCAGCCGCAAAGCAGGACCTCCTCGGTGCGCTCGGCGACGAACTTGCGCGGCGTGAGGCCCGTGCCCTGGTGCGAGCCGTCGCAGTAGGGCTGCGTCTTCGAGCGCCCGCACGCGCACCAGAAGTAGGTGCGGCCCGCTTCGAGCGTGACGAGACAGGGCTTAGGCTGCGCAATGATCGGGGCGGGCATCGGGGGCGGGACTCTTGCAAGCGCTCGAGAGGGCTGCCCGTATCAATACTTGACACCTGAAGCAGCTGTCAAGCCGCGTGCGCCGCACCCGACGCCGGGCGGCACCCGTGCCCGATCCCGCGCTCGGGTCGGGTAGCATCCCACGACCCCGGTCCCCCGGGAACGAATGAGGAGAGTCGCGCCGTGCCCATCGTCTACGCCCTCGAGCCGGATCTCGCCGCGCAGGAGTTTCGCTCGCTGCTCATCGCCTCCACCCTGGGCGAGCGCCGCCCGGTGGACGACCTCCCGCGGCTCGACCGGATGCTGCGCGAGGCCGATCTGGTCGTCACCGCGCGCGACGGCGAGCGCCTGGTCGGCATCTCACGCGCGCTGACCGACTTCTCCTACTGCTGTTATCTTTCCGAACTCGCGGTCGATCTCGAGTACCAGCACCGCGGCATCGGCAAGCGCCTGGTGGCCGAGACGCACCGCAGCGCGGGCGAGCTCACGAGCCTCATCCTGGTGGCCGCGCCAGCCGCCGAGCGGTATTACCCGAAGATCGGCATGCAGCAGCGGCCGTCCTGCTGGACGCTGCCGCGAGCTCGCTGAGTCGCCGACGCCTGACGGGTTTCGCATGACCGGCGCACGGGCCGAGGGACGTGGCCGCCGCCCGAGGGTCGGGCCGGTGCCCCGATCCCGAACGTGTCAATCACGGCGAATCCAGCGGCCGCCCGCGAGATGCCAGCCCCTCGGGCCGTGCACCCAGTGCCGCGGCGCCCAGCGGAATCCCGGGCGGGGACGCGCCCAGTGGCCGCGCATCCAGACGTATCCGCGCGGCTCCCAGCGCCAGAACCCCCCGATCCAGATGTATCCGGGATAAGGCGGCGCGCCGTAGTACTCGACGCGGGGCGGCGGCGGCGCGACGGCGACGAAGCCGCCGCCGTAGTACCGCGGCGGGGC
>JAKAZP010000318.1 GCA_021815905.1 Pseudomonadota bacterium
AGCGCCGGATCCGAGCGGGTGAGCGAGGCGATGGTGTTCATGCTGTTGAAGAGGAAGTGCGGGCGGATACGCGCCTGCAGGGCGTGGACCCTCGCGGCCGCGCGCATCTCGATGTTACGTCGCCACTGGTGCGAGACGTAGAAATAGCGCAGCGCCACCGCGGCGATCACGAACCCGATCCCGACGTTGCGCAGCACGAAGGGCCCCGGCCTCGAGGGGAAGAACGCTCCCGCTGCGGGGATGAGCGCGCCGCGGCCGAGATACACCGCCGCGCCCGAGACCGCGGCCACCACCGCGGTCAGCAGCGCCAGCACGATCGCCGAGCCGCGCCCGACGCCGAGCCGCCCGAGGCGGCGGCGCAGCGCGCACAGCAGCGCCGCGCAGACCAGGCCGGTCCAGAGCAGGAAGAGCGAGGTGCGCGCGAGGTCCGTCCAGAATTCGCGCCCCCCCTGCTCGCGCGCGAGCGCGAGCACGATGGCCGTGAGCACGACGATCAGCACGATCGCGAGCGCGGCGCGCGAGGCGCAGAAATCGGGAAGGTAGAAGGATTCCCCGCCGCCCTCGAGCGGCGCACCCCGCCGTGTCGGGCGTGCCCTCAGGTGGATGGAGCGCTTCCTCCGGCCGGCTCGAACAGCTCCGCCTTCAGCCGGTAGGTCGCCGAGATGTCCTCATCGCCGTATCCGCGCCCGATGAGCTCCTGGTACTCGCTCAGCATGCGCTCGACCACCGGCAGCGAGACCCCGAGGCGCGCCGCCATGTCGCGGCAGATCGCGAGATCCTTCGCGTGCAGCCGCACGCGAAAGCCCGCCGGGAAGCTGCCGCGCGCCATGTTGGGAGCCCGGTGGACGAAGTACCAGCTCGAGCCCGCGCCCTTGCCGAGGGTGTCGATCAGCCGCTCGAGCGGCAGGCCCTGCGCGCGGGCGAAGGCCATCGCCTCGGCCACGGTCTCGATGATGCCCGCGCACATGATCTGATTGGTCGCCTTGGCGGCCTGCCCGCTGCCGCTCGGGCCGAAATGGGCGATGGTGCGTCCCAGGGCCCCGAGGACCGGGCGGGCGCGCTCGAAGGCCTCGGTCGTACCCCCCACCATGATGGCGAGCGTGGCGTCGCGCGCGCCCTCCACCCCGCCGCTCACCGGCGCATCGAGAAAATCGACGCCGCTTCGCGCGAGCAGCTCCGCCGCCTTGCGCGCCGTCTCCGCGGCCACGGTGGAGCAATCGATGACGAGCGAGCGCGCCGGAAGCGCGCGGGCCAGGGCCTGCACGACCTCCAGAACGTCCCCGTCGGCGGACACGCACAGCACCACGGCCTCGACCGAGGCGGCGAGCTCCGCGAGGGTCGCGGGGGCGCTCACGCCGAGCTCGGCGCCGAGCGCGCGCGCTTTTTCCGGCGTGCGGTTCCAGACCGCCGTGAGCAGGCCGGCGCGATGAAGGTTGCGGGCCATGTGAGCACCCATGGCGCCGAGCCCGATGAATCCCGTTCTCATGGGATGGGCTCGCCGGCTCGCGGCGAGGGGATCGCCGGGTCACCGGCTTGCGTTCGCGCTAACGGCCACATAGGCCGCCACTATAGTGCGGATGGGGCGCGTTCGGAACCGATCAGGAGCCGCTCTGGCCGGCGCACAGCGAGTCCATGGTCTCCCGCGCCTTCAGTCGCGCCGCCTGCGCCTGCGAGTCCGAGAGGAAATGACGCTTGCCGCTCGAGTCGGTGGAGAACACCCGCCGCGCGCTGATCAGCGCCGCGTACTGCGCCCGTGCCTGCTTGCATTCCTTGGCGCGCTGGCGGTCCTCGTCCTGTCGGACGGCGCTCGCCGCCTGGCGCTGCTTGAGCGCGCCCTCGGCCGCCTTGTCCTCGGCCGCGATCCCGGACCAGGCATTCGAGTCCGAGGTCGCGCCCGCCGGCCGGGGCACGTTCGTCCTGATCAGCACGGCGCCCGGCCGCCACTGGTCGGTGTAGTGCACCTCCCCGTGCGCATCGATCCAGCGATAGACGTTCTCGGCATGCGCGACGCCGAGCACGCCGGCCAGGGTAACGATGAGCACCGCGGTATATCGTGACATGAGCGCCTCCCGCCGCCATCCAGTATCCGCCCGGGGCGGCGACCCGTCCCTTGACGCTCGTCACAAAAGCCGTTCGCTGGACACGCCGTTCGCGCGCATCGCCGGCGCCGGACCCGGCTCACCGGGGCCCGGCCAACCGGACCCCGCTCACCGCACGGCGCGCTCACATGTCGTAGGCGCGCTCGCCGTGCGCGGTGATGTCGAGACCCTCCCGCTCCTCCTCCTCCGTCACCCGGATGCCGACCAGGGCCTTGACCAGCGAGAAGCCCGCGGCCGCGACCACCGCGGTCCAGACGACGACCACCGCCACCGCCTTCGCCTGAATGAGCAGCTGCGGCCAGATGCCCGGATAGGCGCTGCCGCCCGGACCGCCGAGGACCGGCGCATTGAAGATGCCCGTCATCAAGGCTCCGAAGACACCCCCCACGGCGTGCACGCCGAACACATCGAGCGCATCGTCGGCGCGGATCATGCGCTTCAGGCCCGTGACGCCCCAGAAGCACACCACGCCGGCCCCGAGGCCGATGACGAAGGCTCCGGGAATACCCACATTGCCGGCCGCCGGAGTGATGGCCACGAGCCCGGCGACGGCGCCCGAGGCGGCGCCGAGCATGGAGGGCTTGCCCTTCACGAGCCACTCGACCGTCATCCACGCGAGTACCGCGCACGCGGTCGCGAGATACGTGTTGATGAAAGCGAGCGCGGCGAAGCCGTTGGCCTCGAGCGCCGAGCCCGCATTGAAGCCGAACCAGCCGAACCACAGGAGCGACGCCCCGATCATGGTCATGGTGATGCTGTGCGGCGGCATGGGCTCGCGGCCGAAGCCGATGCGCTTACCGATCATGACCGCCCCGACGAGACCGGCGACACCGGCGTTGATGTGCACCACGGTGCCCCCGGCGTAATCGAGCGCGCCCCAGTGCCAGATCAGGCCGCCGATCGGTGCGGCCGAGCCGGCAGGCGCGGCCGCATCGAGGCCGGGCCAGTACCAGACCATGTGCGCCACCGGGCAGTAGCAGAACGTGAACCAGAACGCGAGAAACAGCAGAATGCCGGAGAACTTCACCCGCTCGACGAGCGAGCCGAGAATCAGACAGCAGGTGATGGCCGCGAAGGTGCCCTGGAAGGCGACGTACACCAGCTCGTGAAGCACCACGCCCTTGTCGAACGTGCCGACGAGCGAGAAGGCGCCGGTCGCGGAGTTGAACGTGCCGTCGAGGAACACGCGGCTGAGTCCCCCGATGAACTCGTTGCCGGCGGTGAAGGCGAGCGAGTAGCCGTAGACGCACCAGAGCACGGAGATGAGCGAGAAGCCGACGAACACCTGCATCAGCACCGAGAGCATGTTCTTCGTACGCACCAGGCCGCCGTAGAACAGCCCGAGCGCCGGCACCGACATCAACAGCACGAGCGCGGTGGAGGTCAGCATCCAGGCGGTATCGCCTTTGTCGGGCATCGGCGCACCGGCCGCCCGGGCCATCGCGGGCACGAGCGTCGCGGCCACCGTGAGCGTGGCGGCACCCGCGAGTCGACGGGCTGTTTTCAGCAAGGAGTGGGCTGGGACGCGCATGGATTCTCCCGGGCGGTTCGCGAATTCGAGTCTGTTTCGAGGCGATCGGCCCGGAAACTCCGGCTGTCCGCGCGCCTCTTACGCTTGTTAAGCTAGTGAAACGGGCAGTGGGGGTGCAGAAACCATGCCATTGCCTTGGCCGCGCCATCCCGGCGCCGCGGCCGGCCCGCGCGGGTCCCTGCACCGTCGCGGTGCCGCGCGCGGGC
>JAKAZP010000319.1 GCA_021815905.1 Pseudomonadota bacterium
GCGGGCCGGAGAGGCGCACCGGGCGGCGGCGCGCGTCCGGCCTCAGGGTGACGCTCGGACAGCAGCATCGCGATGGCCGCACTCTCGGTCATCACCGCGCCGTCGGGCAGCCGGAGCGCAGGCACCTCGGCCGCACAATGCGCAGATCTGCCTACAGCAGCCGGCGAAGCCCTGCCGCGGGGTGCAGGCAGCCGCTCATTGTGGCGGAGAGGGGGAGATTCGAACTCCCGAGCCCCGTGAAGGGCTGCCGGTTTTCAAGACCGGTGCAATCAACCGCTCTGCCACCTCTCCGGGTGCGGAACTCGGCGGCGGGGATGCTATCAAAATTGCCCTCGCCCTCGCGCGTCGCCCTGGGGCGGCCGGCAAGCGCTCTCCTTCGTGCGCAGCAGCCGCCCTTGGAACCCCGCTCCCGCGCCCCAAAGGCTGAGGTGTCGCCCGCCGCGGCGTCCCGCAACCCCCGCGCGCTCTCGCGGGTCTCGCGATCCCGCCACCCGGCAGGCAATATTCACCTCCCCATTCAGCGAGATTCGATGTCCACCGAAAGCGCCACCGGAAGCACTCCCGAAGAGCCGGCGTCCCGCCCCCTCACCGGCCGCGCGCGCGGACGCGCCCGTCCGTCCCGCTTCGTCCGCAACATCGTCGCTCTGCTCGCGGCGCTGCATGTCTACGTGGGCGTGCGCCTGCTGCCGGCGCTGCCGATCCCGGACGCCGCCCGTGCGGCCGGCGCACTCGCGCTCTGCGCCTCGTTCGCCCTGATCATCGCGGCGGCGCGCGCCCGACGTCTGCACGACTCCCCTCTCGCCCGGCGGATCGCCTGGCTCGGCTCGATCGACGGGGGATTCTTCTCCTCCCTCGCCGTGCTCACGCTCACCCGTGACGTATTTCTGCTGCCCCTCGTGCTGCTGGTCTCCCGCGGCGAAACCGCTTACCTCGAGACCGCCTCGGCGGTGGCCGTGCCGGTGCTTGCGGCGCTCGCCACGATCGTGGGCTTCATCGACGCGACCCGCCGACCGCGGGTGGTGAACGTGGAGGTTCCGCTCCCGGCGCTGCCGCCCGCGCTCACAGGCTTCACCATCGCCCAGATCAGCGACGTGCACCTCGGCGCCACCATCAAGCGCGATTTCCTGCGGCGCGTCGTCGACATCGTCAACGGCCTCGAAGCCGACCTCATTGCGATCACGGGCGATCTGGTCGACGGCACGGTCGAGCAGCTTTCCGCGCACGTGGCGCCGCTCGCGCGCCTCTCGGCGAGACACGGTGTGTATTTCGTGACCGGCAACCACGAATACTATTCGGGCGCCGCCCCCTGGATCCGGGAGCTGCGCCGGCTCGGCGTGAGGGTGCTCCTCAACGAGCACGTCGTCGTCGGACACAACGGCGCCGCACTCGTGCTCGCGGGAGTGACCGATTACGGCGCTCATCGCTTCGACCCCGCGCACCGCAGCGATCCGCAGGCCGCGCTCGCCGGCGCCCCGAGGCAGGCGCGTCCGAGGATCCTGCTCGCGCATCAGCCGCGAACCGCTCCGGCCGCGGCGGCGGCGGGCTTCGACCTGCAGCTTTCGGGACATACCCACGGCGGCCAGTTCTGGCCCTGGAATCTGTTCGTGCGCCTGCAACAACCCTTTACCTCGGGACTCAACCGCCTGAGCGAGCTGTGGATCTACACCAGCCGCGGCACCGGTTACTGGGGGCCGCCGAAGCGCCTCGGAATTCCTTCCGAGATCACACGGCTGCGGCTGGTCCCGGCCTGAGCGGCGGCGCGACGCTCCACGATGACCGCGGACGCTCTGCTCGTCTCGATCGCCGATTACGCCCTCGAGTACTCGATCGAGAGTGCGATCGCCTTCGAGAGCGCGCGCTGTTGTCTGCTGGAGTCGCTCGCGAGCGGCTTCGAGGCGCTGAAGGAGCGCGCGTGCGCACGGCTCGTCGGGCCCCTCGTGCCCGGGGCGATGATGCCTGGAGGCTCCCGGGTCCCCGGCACCTCGCTCGAGCTCGACCCGGTGCAGGCCGCCTTCAACATCGGAGCGCTCATGCGCTGGAGGGACGAAGACGGTTCGACGAGCGCGCGCGAGTGGGGACACCCCGCCGACTGTCTGGGGGCGATTCTCGCGGTGACCGATTACCTGGCGCGCCGGGCGATCATGGAGGGTCGCCCCCCGCCCCGCCTGAGCGCGGTGCTCACGGCGTTGATCAAGGCGCAGGAGATTCAGGCCCTCGCGCTCCCAAGTGCCGAACTTCGGAACATGGGTCCGCCCTTGCGGGTCCGGATCGCCTCGGCCGCGGTCGCCGCCGCGCTCCTCGGGGGCACGCGGGAGCAGCTCGTGAGCGCCCTGTCCCATGCCTGGATCGACGGGGCCGCGCTGCCGATCCACGCCCACCCGGGCGGCCGGGGCGCGCGCCATCGCTGGGCGGCGGCCGATGCGGCCAGTCGAGGCGTGCGCCTCGCGCTGCTCGCGCTCGCGGGCGATGAGGGTTATCCGTCGGCGCTCTCGGCCCCGGGGTGGGGTGTCCGGGAGGTCCTCTGCGGGGGCCACGCGCTCGGCCTCGGGCGTCCGCTCGGAACCCGGCTCGTCGACGAGACGCTCGAACGGAGAAGCGCCGAGGAGCGGCTGCGTCTGCTCGCTCGCTTCCACTGCGCCGTGGCGCGTTGCTTTCCGCCGCGACAGGTCGAGCGCATCAACATGCTGTTCGCGGATCCCCGGCGCCTCGACGATGAGCCGATGAACGAGGTGATGGCAGCCCTGGTCGCGAACGGAGCGGTGCGCTAGCTCGAGCCGGCTCCGCCCCTCGAGCCTCACGCGGCCGCTTGCGCTCGCGCGGGGCGGGTCCCATGCTCGAGCGATGTACGCCACCACGATCGGGAGCGTGCGCCATGCGTTTCCCGATCTCAAAGCGCTTCTGGCTGCCGCCTCGCCCCCCCGCTCGGGCGATTCGCTCGCCGGCGTGGGGGCGCGCAGCATGGAGGAACGCGTGGCCGCGCGCTACGCGCTGGCGGAGCTGCCGCTCGATACGTTTCTCAAGGAGGCGCTGATCCCGTACGAGAGCGACGAGGTGACCCGGCTCATTCTCGACACTCACGACGTGGGCGAGTACCAGCGCGTCTCCAACCTGACCGTGGGGGAGTTGCGCGAATGGCTGCTCTCGCGCGCGGCGGATACGGCGAAGCTCGCGGCGCTCGCACCGGGCCTCACGCCGGAGATGGTGGCCGCCGTCTCGAAACTCATGCGCAATCAGGACCTGATCGCCGTCGCGCGCAAATGCGAAGTGGTCACGGGTTTTCGCGACACCCTCGGACTTTCCGGGCGGCTCTCGGTGCGTATCCAGCCGAATCACCCCACCGACGATCCGACCGGCATCGCCGCCGGCGTGCTCGATGGACTGCTGCTCGGCTGCGGCGACGCCGTCATCGGCATCAACCCGGCTTCCGACAGCATCGAGACGCAGGTGATATTGCTCGAGCTCCTCGATGAGTTGCGCGAGCGCTTCGCGATCCCGACGCAAAGCTGCGTGCTCTCGCACCTGACTCGAACGCTGCGCGCCATCGAGCGGCACGCACCGGTGGATCTCGTGTTCCAGTCGATCGCCGGCACCGAGGCGGCGAACCGCGGCTTCGGCGTCGATCTCGCGCTGCTGCGCGAGGGGCGCGATGCCGCAATGTCCCTGCGCCGCTACAGCGCCGGGACCAACGTCATGTACTTCGAGACCGGCCAGGGATCGGCGCTCTCGGCCAACGCCCACCACGGCGTCGACCAGCAGACGCTCGAAGCGCGGGCCTACGGGGTGGCGCGGGCGTTCGAGCCGCTGCTCGTCAACTCGGTCGTCGGCTTCA
>JAKAZP010000004.1 GCA_021815905.1 Pseudomonadota bacterium
CCCCTCGACGCGGGCGCGCATCGTGGCCTGGCTGCTGCGGCGGTTCGGCGCGCGCCCGATGCGCTCGGTGCTTGCGGCCATGAAGCTGCGGGGCCTCTCCATCTACAGCGCGCCTCCGGTCGGCGGGCACACCATGCCCACCACGCTCTCCGAAGTCGGCATGCGGCACCGCGGTGGCCTGGGCGGCAACCTGCGCGCCATCGTCTTCGGTATCGACGACGGACTGGTCTCGAGTGCGAGTCTCGTGCTCGGCGTCGCCGGCGCGGGCACCTCGCGCCCGTTCGTGCTCATGGCCGGCGTCGCGGGACTCCTGGCGGGCGCCCTGTCCATGGCGGCAGGCGAGTATGTATCGGTGCGCAGTCAGCGGGAGATGTACGAATATCAGATCGCGCTCGAGCGCGAGGAGATTGCCGAGTACCCGGAGGAGGAGGCCGAGGAGCTGGCGCTCATCTACGAAGCCCGCGGACTCACCCTCGACCACGCCCGCGACCTCAGCCGCACGCTGCTGTCCCGACCGTCGCAGGCGCTCGATGTGCTCGCCCGCGAGGAGCTCGGCTTGAACCCGGACGACCTGGGCTCGCCCTGGGGTGCGGGCATCGCCTCGTTCTTGTCGTTCGCATCGGGAGCGGCGCTGCCCCTGCTGCCGTTCCTCGCCGGGATGAGCGGGCGGGCGGCCCTGGCCACGGTGGCGGCGCTCACCGGCGTCACGCTGTTCGCCGTCGGGCTGGCGCTCAGCCTGTTCACCGGTCGCGAGGCGCTGCGCGGTGCGCTCCGGATGGTCCTGATCGGAGGCGGCGCCGGCGCGATCAGCTTCCTCGTGGGACGGGCGCTCGGCGCCGCGATCCACTGAGACCGGCTTGAAATCGGGCGCACCGGACCCAGGTTGCGGCTGTGGCGCCGGCGCATCCGCGCCGGCGCCCTCCCGGGACGGCGGGTGTCGAACCTGCGGCCCCCTGGCCCGAAGCGCTGCGCAAGCGGAAGCCCTATGAAGCGAATCCTGCTGTTCCTCGCCACCAATCTCGCGGTGCTCCTCGTCCTGTCCGTCGTGGCGCACCTCGTGGGGCTCGACCACTGGCTTGCCGTTCGCGGCAGCAGCCTCGGGGCGTTGCTCGCCTTCGCCGCCGTGTTCGGGTTCGGCGGCGCCTTCATCTCCCTTGCGATCTCGAAATGGATGGCGAAGTCCTCGATGGGAGTGCGCGTCATCGAGCCACCGGGCGATGCGGGCGAGCAGTGGTTGCTCGCGCTCGTGGCGCGGTTGGCGCGCGAGGCCGGTGTCGCCACACCCGAGGTCGGCATCTTCGACTCGCCGCAGCCGAACGCGTTCGCGACCGGCGCACGGCGCGACGCGGCGCTCGTGGCCGTCAGCACCGGGCTGCTGCGGCTCATGAGCCGGCAGCAGATCGAGGCGGTACTCGGCCACGAGCTGACGCACGTCGCCAACGGCGACATGGTGACTCTCACGCTCATCCAGGGCGTGGTCAACACCTTCGTCATCTTCCTCTCGCGGATCATCGGCAACCTGGTGGATCGCACCCTGTTCCGCTCCGAGGACGGGCAGGGGCCTGCCTGGTTCGTCTCGGTCATCGTCTCGCAGATCCTGCTCGGCATCCTCGCCAACATGATCGTCATGGCCTTCTCGCGCCGGCGCGAGTTCCGCGCCGACCGCGGTGGCGCGCATCTCGCGGGCATACCCAACATGATCGCCGCCCTCGAGGCGCTCAAGCGCGCCCACGAGCCGCTGCCCTCGCAGCAATTCGCGGCCTTCGGCATCACCTCGGGCCCGGTCTCGCGCGGGATCCGGCGCCTCTTCATGAGCCATCCGCCGCTCGATGAGCGGATCGGGGCGCTGCGCGCGCTGAGCGCGGCCTGAGAGCGGCTGCCGCTTCCCGCCCTCGCGCCGCCGCCGCCCGTGTCCGAGACTGCTCCCGGCGAAGTCCTGAGCGCGCTCGAGCAGGTGCTCGGCCCGGGCCGGCTGTTGACCGAGCCCGCCGCCCTCGAGCCTTTCCTCACCGATCAGCGCCGGCTCTATCACGGACGCGCGCTCGCGGCCGCGCTGCCGCGCACCGTGACCGAGGTGGCGCATCTGCTCGGCTTCTGCAACGCGCGCCGCATCGCGGTCGTCGCGCAGGGCGGCAACACCGGCTACTGTGGCGGGGCGACCCCGGATGAGTCGGGCACGCAGCTCGTGCTGTCGCTCGCGCGTCTGGCGCGCATCCGCGAGCTCGACGCCCTGGACTATTCCATGACGGTCGAGGCGGGATGCGTCCTCGCCGACGCGCAGCGCGCGGCCGATGAGGCCGGGCGCTTCTTCCCGTTGAGCCTCGGTTCCGAGGGCAGCTGTCAGATCGGAGGCAATCTCTCGACCAACGCCGGCGGGGTGCACGTGCTGCGCTACGGCATGATGCGCGACCTCGTGCTCGGCCTCGAGGTCGTGCTCGCCGACGGCCGGGTGCTCTCGAGCCTCGGCAGGCTGCGCAAGGACAACACCGGCTACGACGTCAAGTCGCTGTTCCTCGGCGCCGAAGGCACGCTCGGCATCATCACGGCCGCGACCCTCAAGCTCTTTCCCAAACCGCTCGCGGCGGCAACCGCCTTCGCGGCGGTACCCGATCCGCGCCGGGCCGTGGAGCTGCTGGCGCGGCTGCGCGGCTCGAGCGGCGACCGGGTCAGCTCCTTCGAGCTCGTGCCGCGCATCGGCATCGAGCTCACCACGCGTCACATCCCCGGCGTGCGCGATCCGCTCGCGGCGCGCCATGCGTGGTACGTGCTGTGCGAGCTCACCTCCTCCCGGGCCGCCGACCCGGTGCAATCGCTGCTCGAGGACGCGCTCGGCTCCGCGCTGGCAGAGGGCATGGTGCTGGATGCGGCCGTCGCTCGCAGCGAGCGCGAGCGTGCCGAGTTCTGGAGGCTCCGCGAGACCATTCCCGAGGCCCAGCGCCTCGACGGCGCGAGTCTCAAGCATGACGTCTCCGTTCCCGTCGCCTCGATTCCCGAGTTCATCGACCGGGCCTCGCGCTGGATCGCGGACCACGTTCCGGAGGCCCGGCTGGTCGCCTACGGTCACGCGGGCGATGGCAACCTGCATTTCAACTTGAACCAGGCGCCGGGCGCGGACCACGCCGCGTTCCTCGCGCGCGAGAGCGCGGTCAAGCGCGCGATTCATGACCTGGTGCGGGATTTCGGCGGCAGCATCAGCGCCGAGCACGGCATCGGGCGCCTGAAGGTGGAGGAGCTCGAGCGCTACGCCTCGCCCGTCGAGCTCGATCTCATGCGCGCCATCAAGCGCGCGCTGGATCCCAACGGCATCCTCAACCCGGGGAAAGTGCTGCGGGCCTGAGCGTCGGCCGGAGCCTCACTTGCCCCGCCGGATCCTCACGAGCCCTTCCTGCGCCGTGCTCGCCACCAGCCTCCCGTCCTCCGCATAGACGCTGGCGCGCGCGAACCCGCGTGCACCGGAGGCGCTCGGGCTCTCGACCGCGTAGAGCAGCCAGTCATCGACGCGCAGCGGCCGATGAAACCACATGGCGTGATCGATGCTCGCCATGACCAGCTCGCCGCGCACCGAGGCGCCGTGCGGCAGCGTGGCCGTGTCGAGCAGGAAGTAGTCCGACAGGTAGGCGAGCAGGCAGCGGTGCAGCCGCTCCTCCTCGGGCAGCCGATCGACCGCGCGAAACCAGACCTTGCGCGAAGGCGAGAGGCTCGAGGTCAGGAAGTCGGCGGGCTCGGCCAGACGGAACTCGAACGGTCGCGGCTGCTCGAGGAAGCGCCGCAGCCGCTCCGGCATGCGCTCGAGCAGCGCGAGCGGCGGACGGCCGGAGTCCGGCAGCTGCTCGGGCGGCGGCACCCGGGGCATCGGGATCTGATGCTCGAGGCCCTGCTCGGCGACCTGGAAGGAGGCGGCCATGTTGAAGATGGGCTCGCCGTGCTGCACTGCGAGCACCCGCCGGTTCGAGAAGCTGTGCCCGTCGAGGCTGCGATCCACCTGGTAGATGATGGGAGCGTTGAAGTCGCCCCGCCGCAGGAAGTACGCGTGCAGCGAGTGCACGATGCGTCCCTCGACCGTGGCCGAGGCGGCCGTCAGCGCCTGACCGAGCACCTGGCCGCCGAACACCTGCGGGCTGCCGATGTCGCGACTCTCGCCGCGGAAGAGATTGACCTCGAGGGGCTCGAGCTCGAGCAGCGTCAGCAGGTCGGCGAGCTGCGGGTTCAATCCGGGACACCGAGGCGCTGATGCATGATCGGGCTCGTCGTGGTGTACTGGAGGAACTGCCGCTTCTGCGGATGGAGGTGATGCTGGATGGCGAAGGCCGCGAGCGCGGCCTCATGGAAGCCCGAGAGGATCAGCTTCTTCTTTCCCGGATAGGTGTTGATGTCGCCGACGGCGAACACGCCGGGCACGCTCGTCTGGAATCTCTCGGTGTCGACCTTGAGCGCCTTCCTCTCGAGCTCCAGGCCCCACTCCGCGATCGGTCCGAGCTTCGGGTGCAGCCCGAAGAACACGAGCAGCTGATCGGCCTCGAGCGCGTGCAGCGTGCCGTCCGGCGCCTTGATGCTCACGCCGCACAGGCGCCCGTCCTCGACGCGCAGCGAGTGAGGCAGCGCCTCGAAGCAGCGCACGCGTCCGGCCGCCGCGAGATCCCTCATGCGCGCAACCGAGGCCGGAGCCGCGCGAAACTCGGCGCGCCGGTGCACCAGGGCGAGACTGCGCGCGCGCGCCGTGAGCTCGAGCGTCCAGTCGAGCGCCGAATCGCCGCCACCGAAGACCACGATGCGCTTGCCCTCGAGCGCGGCGGCATCGCGGACGCGATACTGGATCGCTCCGCCCTCGAACGGCTCGGCGCCCTCGATGCCGATCCGCCGCGGCTGGAACGAGCCGACGCCGGCGGCGATCACCACCGCGCCCGCATCGAAGCGTGTGCCCGCGGCGGTCGCGACCGTGAAGCGGCCATCCTCCCGCCGCTCGAACTGCGTCACTTCCTGACCCAGGTGAAACTCCGGCTTGAACGGCTTGATCTGCTGCAGGAGCCTGTCGACCAGCTCCTGAGCGCCGCACACCGGCAATGCCGGGATGTCGTAGATCGGCTTGTCGGGATAGAGCTCGGTGCACTGGCCTCCGGGGTGCGCCAGGGAGTCGACCACGTGAGCGGTGATCCCGAGCAGACCCAGCTCGAACACCTGAAACAGGCCGCAGGGACCGGCCCCGACGATCAGCACTTCGGCGGCGATCGGGCCGCCGGCGAGTTGGGAAACGTTCTGGCTCAAGTCGATCCCTTTCAGGTATAAAAGCGCTCATTCTAAAGCGCGTTTCAGGGGCTGGAAGGGTCTCAATCGGCCGGGCCGGGTGCAATTCGCCGCGCGCCTCCGGGGTGCGCGGCCCGGGCGCCGCAGCGAGGCCGGAGCGCGCCCCTTATGCGCGGCCGGCGTTTGCGTCAGTCGGGGTGTGGAAGTACTCGCTCTCCGAGGCAAGCTGATCGATCAGACGGCGCAGCTCCGCCATGCGGCCTTCGGCCGTACTGATCGGCATGCAGTCCTGGCAGCGCGGATCTCCGCAAGGCTGGCGCGAGTAGAGCCAGTACTGCAGCGCCCCCGCGAGCAGCCCATCGGCGATGTCCCAGAGATCGGCGTCCCTGTCCTTGTCGGCGAGGCGGTTGCCCAGGTCGACGGCCTTGGTGAAGGCGGAGTCGAATGTGTCAGCGATCTCGGTCATGAGCCCTGCTTTCTTGCATCCGGCTAGTATAAGACAAATGGCGCGCCGGGTTGGAGACGGCGCCCCGCCCGCGCCGGCGACATCCGTGACTGACGGCAACAAGGGCCGCGGGGTTCCGCCGAAAGCTCGCACATGTGCGATCGGCGCCACGGACGCGCGGCCCGCGGCGAGCGATGATGGCGCAAGCTCGGAGACAGCCTTGGCAGTCGGCTTTGCCCGAGCGCTCCGACTTATGTCGCATGCATGACACAGCGAAGTTCGACCGCCGAAGGCTCCGGGCGCGCTTCGGCATCCGCACCCACCTGGCGCTCGGCCTGACGGCGGTTGTGGCCGTCATCGTGACGGGCCACGTGCTCGCGGCCCGCACTACACGCGCCGCGGTCGAGGCTGTCAGCGCCATGCGCACGCGCGACGAGCCGCTCGCGCGAAGAGCCAGCAGGATCCTCGAGAAGCTGACCGACTTCGACCAGGCTCTGAGTGGCTCGCTGCGGTCCGGAGTGATCGACTCCGGCGCGGTCACCGCGGCCGGTGGCGCGCTCACGAGCGCGGTCAACCGCTACTTCGACGGCACACCGCGTCCGCTCGCCGACGCTTCGGCCGTGCGCGTGCGCGCGGCGCTCGCCGCGCACATCGCCGAGGCCCAGGGACTGCTCGCCGACTCGGCCGAGCGCGCTCGCTGGCGTGCCGAGCGTTGGCGGGTGCTCGATCGGGTGCACTTTCTGATCTCGACCGCCGGCGGCGCGGGCCTGGCGATCAACGGCGGTCAGGTCATTGCCCGCGCCTCGCTCTCGCAACTCGAGGGCGCCATCGACGCGGTGCGCGAGGGCGACGGCTCGCCGGGCCTCATCGCCGCGCGCGAGCGCAGACTTCTCGAGGTGCTCCGAGCCCACGCCGCGGAGCTCGATCGTTCGCCCGGGGCGGGCTGGGTGCAGGTCGTGCGCTCGGATTTCGACCGGACGATCCGGCTGCGGCGGATGCTGGCGCGACTCGATGCCCGCGACGGCACCGAGCGCGAGGCGCTGCTGGCGCAGAGCAACAGCCTGACCACCGCCGTGCAGGATGAGCTGCTGGCGCCGACCCGACACGCGCTGCTCGCGGCGAGCCACCATGCCGCGGTCGCCGCCGAAGCGGCCGAGCATACGGTGACGCTGACCGGCACGGCGGTCCTCGGGGTCATGCTTCTGGTGTCGGTGCTGCTCGCCGTGAGCATCAGCCTGCCGGTGAGACGGCTGACGGCGGCGACCCGGTTGTTGGCGAGCGGCGATCGCGAAGCGCGGGCGCCCCGCGGCGGCTCCGCGGAGATCGACGAGCTCGCCGAGTCGTTCAACACCATGGCGGACCGCATCTCCCAGGCCGAGTCGGATCTGCGCGCGCACCAGGCGGAGCTCGAGAGCCACGTCGCCGAGCGCACGCGCCAGTTGCACCATCTGGCGCATCACGATCCGCTCACTCAACTCCCGAACCGGCGCCAGCTCGCGGCGCGTCTCGCAGGAGCGCTCGAGCGAGCGCAGTCGACGGGACGCCGGGTCGCGCTGCTGTTCATCGACATCGACAACTTCAAATCCGTCAACGACACGCTGGGCCACAGCTTCGGCGACCGGGTCCTGCAGGGCGTGGCCGAGCGGCTGCACCGGGCCGCGGGTGCGGGGAGCCTGATCGCGCGGCTCGGCGGAGACGAGTTCACCGTGCTGATCGAGGACGTGCGCACGGTCGACGAGATCGAGCGGCGCGCCGCGGCGCTCATCGCCGCGCTGCAGCAGCCGCTCACCGTCGATGGCCGTCGGCTCTCGACGAGCGCGAGCATCGGCGGGAGCCTTTCTCCCGATCACGCGGCCGACCCGGAAGGGCTGCTGCGCGCGGCCGACGTCGCGTTGTTCCGGGCCAAGGAGATGGGCCGCAACCGCTTCGCGCTCTACCGCAGCGCGCTTTACGACGAGACCGCGCAGCGCTTCCGGCTCGAACAGGCGCTGCGACAGGCGGTCGAAGCCGGCGACCTGCTGCTCATGTTCCAGCCGGAGGTGAACCTGAGCGGCGGCGGCGTGTGCGCGCTCGAGGCGCTGATGCGCTGGCGCAAGGCCGACGGGCGCATCGCCCCCGCCGCCGAATTCATCCACGTGGCGCAGAAGAGCGGCCTGGTGCACGAGCTCTCCGCCTGGGTGTTGCGCGCGGCGGCGCAGGCGGTGTCGGACTGGCGCGCGGCGGGATGGCAGGAGGCGCGGGTCGCGGTCAACGTGTCCCCGACTCAGCTGCTCGAAAGCGATTTCGTGGATCACATCGCCCGCACCCTCGCCGACGCGGGACTGCCTCCCGGCGCGCTCGAGCTCGAGCTCACGGAAACCGTGCTGCAGACCGGCACCGCCACCATCGATTCGCTCCGGCGTCTGAAGGACCTGGGGGTGTCGATCGCGCTCGATGACTTCGGCATCGGCTACTCCTCGCTCACCTCCCTCGAGCAGCTGCCGATCCACCGGGTCAAGCTCGATCGGGTGCTCATCGAGCGCGTGGACGCGAATCCCCGCTCCGCCGCCATCGTCCGCTCGATCGTGACGCTCTGCCACGGCCTGGGCCTGCAGGTCGTGGCGGAAGGAGTGGAACGGCCTGCGCAGCTCGAATTCCTCTCGCACTGCGCGCCCATCGCGGTGCAGGGATACCTGCTCGCGCGGCCCGTGGAAGCGGCCGTCGCGCATCGGGAGGCGCAGGCGGCCGGCGTGCGTGCGCGCACGCTGCTCGAGGCCGTGCCGGCGGCGCCGCTGGTCCTCGTCGGCGGTCCCGCGGCGCGCAAGCGAGGCATCTGACGCGGCCCGGCCCTCAGCCGCCGCCCGGGGAGCGCTCGGCGAGCCGCTGGCGCAGCTGCGCGAGCTCGGCGCGCACCGCACGCACTTCCTCCTCGAGCCGGGTCAGCCGCTCCTCCTGACGGGAAGCCGGAAACGACGTCTCGGGCGCGGAGCCGGACTCGAGCGGCTCTTGCGTTTCGGAGCCGTGCTGCGTGAACAGCTCGGTCCAGCGCGCCTCCCGCCGGCCGGGCTCGCGGGCCAGGCGCGCGGCGAGCGGGCCGTCCTCGCGTCCGGCGAGCCGCTCGAGCGCGGCCTCCGCCTGCGACACCTCCGCGAACCCCGCCATGCGGCTCGCACGCGAGCGCAACTCCCCCGGGGTCTGCGGGCCGCGCAGCAGCAGCTCGCACACGATGGCGAGCTCCTGCGCATCGAGCTTCAAGGTGCCGAACTCCGTGTTGCACAGACGATGTTGGTATTTCGGCACGCGGCTGCCGAAGCCCGCGCGCTCGAGCACCAGGTGCTTGCGCGCGAGATCCTCGAGCACCTGACGCACCGTCGCCTCCTCGAGATCCATCACCGGATCACGATTGCTCCTCTGATTGCAGGCGCTGACGAGCGCATTGAGCGAGAGCGGATACTGGTCGGGAGTCGTGATCTGCTTCTCGATCAGGCTGCCGATGGCGCGCGCTTCGAGCGCGGTGAGCTCGATCTTCATGCGCGTGATTCTACTGTCTCGAGGAACGCATCGCGCGCGCGCACGCCGATATCGGGTTGATCGGTGAAGAACCCGTCGACGCCGGCGGCGAGGAAGGCGCGCAGCTCGCCCTCGAGATCGCCCCGCTCGGCCTCCCCGCCCCCTCCGGCGAGCGCCGGGGGCAGGAAGGCGTTCTCGGCGCGGAAAGTCCAGGGGTGCACCTGAAGTCCCTGCGCGTGGCAGCGCTCGATGAGACCGGTCGGCCGCCCGGGATCCCCGCCCGCTGCGGGTGCGATGACGAGCGATTTCGCCGGGCCGATCGCGCTCGCGTAGCTCGCGATCTCCTCGAGTCCGCGCTCGCTCGTGAGGTCCGCGTAGCCGCGCGGATCACCGCGGTGCGCGAGGTCGTAGGGCGCGCCCCGCGCCTCGATGAGCTGCACGAGCGGCAGACGCGTCATCGAGCGCATTGCCCTGAGGTTCCCGACCTCGAAGGACTGCAGGAACGCGTGCCCGTCGGGCCCTCGGTACCCGTGGCGCTCGAGCGCCTCGAGGAGTGCCTCCTCCATCGGCAGGCCGCAGCCTGCGAAATAACTCGGATGCTTGGTCTCGGGATACACGCCGATCGGCTCCGGCGGTTCGAGTCCGAGCTCGCGCGCGCGCGCCTGCCGCCGACGATCGCCCTCGCGGGCGAGCGTCAGGATCTCCTCGAGCGTCGGGATCTCCAGCGCGCCGTCGAGCCGCGCGTTACCCGGTCTGAGCCGCGGCACGCGCTCGCGCGCGCGCAGCGACTTGAGCTCCCCGAGCGTGAAATCCTCCGTGAACCAACCTGTCACGGCGGCGCCGTCGATCACCTTCTCGACACGCCGCGACGCGAAGCGCGCGCACGCGGCGACGTCGGTGGTGCCACCGATCTCGTTCTCGTGGCGGGCGACGAGCACGCCGTCACGGGTCATGACCAGATCCGGCTCGATGTAATCGGCGCCCTGCTCGATCGCGAGGAAATACGATGCCAGCGTGTGCTCGGGCACGTAGCCGCTCGCGCCTCGATGGGCGATCACGATCGGTCGTCGGATGGGCATGGGAATTGCTAGAATCGCCGAGTGCTGCTCACTGAACACGACATCTATCTATTTCGCGAAGGCACGCACGTGCGCGCCCACGAGAAGCTCGGGGCCCACCCGCTCGCGCGCGGGCCCGATCGGGAGCAGGGCACGCACTTCGCCGTCTGGGCGCCGAACGCCGCCTCGGTGTCGGTGGTCGGCGATTTCAACGGCTGGAATCCCGCGAGCCACGCTCTTGCGCCGCGACCGGACTCCTCGGGCATCTGGGAAGGCCTCGTACCGGGTGCGCACACGGGCTCGCTCTACAAGTATCACATAGTATCCCGCCACGCGGGCTACTCGGTCGACAAGAGCGATCCGTACGCCTTCTACTGCGAGACCCCGCCGCGCACCGCCTCGGTGGTCTGGGATCTCTCGTACGAATGGGGCGATGCGCAGTGGATGGGCTCGCGGGCGCGGGCCAACTCGCTCGGTGCGCCGATGTCGATCTACGAGCTGCACCTCGGCTCGTTCCGGCGCGTTGCCGGGGAGCACAACCGCTGGCTGACCTATCGCGAGCTCGCCCACGCCGTCGGCGACTACGTCACGGAGATGGGGTTCACGCACGTCGAGCTGCTGCCGGTGATGGAGCATCCGTTCTATGGCTCCTGGGGCTACCAGGTCACCGGGTACTTTGCCCCCACGGCGCGCTACGGCACCCCGCAGGACTTCATGTACTTCGTCGACCACCTGCATCGGAGGGGAATCGGGGTGATCCTCGACTGGGTGCCCTCGCACTTTCCCTCCGACGAGCACGGGCTCGCGTATTTCGACGGTACGCACCTCTACGAGCACGCCGACCCCCGCCAGGGCTTTCACCCCGAGTGGAACAGCTCGATCTTCAATTACGGGCGCGCCGAGGTGCGCAATTTCCTCGCGAGCAACGCCCTCTTCTGGCTCGAGACCTACCACATCGATGCATTGCGGGTCGATGCGGTGGCCTCGATGCTCTATCTCGACTACGGCCGCCGCGCGGGCGAGTGGATCCCGAACCGCTTCGGCGGCAACGAGAACCTCGATGCGGTCGAGTTCCTGAAGCAGCTGAACCTTGCGCTCTACCGGGACTACCCCGACACCCAGACCATCGCCGAGGAGTCCACCGCCTGGCCGATGGTCTCGCGCCCGATCTATCTCGGCGGGCTCGGGTTCGGCCTGAAGTGGAACATGGGCTGGATGCACGACACGCTCAAGTATCTTCAAACCGATCCCGTGTTCCGCAAGTTCAGCCAGAATCAGCTCACCTTCAGCATCTGGTACGCCTTCAGCGAGAACTTCGTGCTGCCGCTGTCGCACGATGAGGTCGTGCACGGCAAAGGCTCGCTCATCGGCAAGATGCCCGGAGACGAGTGGCGTCAGTTCGCTCAGCTTCGGCTGCTGTTCGGCTACATGTGGTCGCATCCGGGCAAGAAGCTGCTGTTCATGGGGGGCGAGTTCGGGCAGAAGCGCGAGTGGCAGCACGAGGAGAGCCTCGAGTGGCACGTGCTCGAGTATCCGCTGCATGCCGGCGCGCGGCGCTGGATGCAGGACCTCAACCGCTTCTACCGCTCCACTCCGGCGCTCTGGGAGCTCGACTTCGACGCCGAGGGCTTTCAGTGGATCGACTGCAACAACGCCGATGAGAGCGTGCTCGTGTACCTGCGCAAGGGCCGCGAAGCGCACGAGCGGGCGCTCATCGCGTGCAACTTCACGCCGGTGCTGCGGGAGAACTACCGGATCGGCGTGCCCCGGGGCGGCTGGTGGCGAGAGCGGCTCAACAGCGACGCGACCGATTACGGCGGCAGCGGCAGCGGAAATTTCGGCGCGGTCGAGGCCGCGCCGCTGCCTTCGCACGGACACGGCCACTCCCTCACGCTGCGCCTGCCGCCCCTGTCCGTGGTGATGTTCACGCCCGAGTGAGCGGGGAAGGCGACCGCAGTCGATGACCCAGGCGCGCGTCGTCATCGAGTGCATCACTCCCCGGGTCGACTGCGGGCGCTTCCCCGCGAAGCGCACGCAGGGGGACAGCGTCGCCGTCGAGGCGGACGTGCTCACCGACGGTCACGACGCCGTCGCCGCATCGCTCCTCTACCGTCACGAGAGCGAGAGCGAATGGCATCGCGCCCCGATGTCGCTGCTCGGCAGTGACCGCTGGCGGGGTGAGTTCACGGTACCGGCGCTCGGCCGGTACTTCTTCACGGTCGAGGGTTGGGTCGATCACCTCGAGAGCTGGCGCCGCGGACTTGCCAAGAAGTGCGAGGCCCGGCAGGACGCCGAGATCGACCTCAAGCAGGGCGCCGCGCTCGTGCGCGCGCACGCCGGCCGGTTGGGCGGTACCGGGGGCCGGCGCCTCGCCGAATGGGCCAACGCGCTCGAGGATCCCGTGCGCGAGCGCGCCGAGCGCCTGGTGCTCGCCCAGAGCGAGGCGCTGCACGAGCTCGCGCGCCGCAACCCCGACCCCGCAATCCTGCTGCGCCACGAGCCGGCGCTCGCGATCGAGGTGGACCGCGAGCGGGCGCGGTTCGGGAGCTGGTACGAGATGTTTCCGCGCTCGGCGGCCAGCCGGCCGGGAGAGCACGGGCGGTTCGCCGATCTCGAGCGGCTGCTGCCGTACGTCGCCTCCATGGGATTCGACGTGCTGTACCTGCCGCCGATCCACCCGATCGGCCGCACCGAGCGCAAGGGCGCCAACAACCGCGGCGGCGCCGGTCCCGGGGAGCCCGGAAGTCCGTGGGCGATCGGCGGCGCCGAAGGCGGACACAAGGACGTGCACCCCGAGCTCGGCACTCTCGATGACTTCCGACGCCTGCTCGCGCGCGCCGGAGAGCTCGGCATCGAGATCGCGCTCGACATCGCCTTCCAGTGCGCCCCGGACCACCCCTACGTGCGCGAGCACCCGCAGTGGTTTCTGCGCCGGCCCGACGGCTCGGTCCAGTACGCCGAAAACCCGCCGAAGAAGTACCAGGACATCTATCCCTTCTGGTTCGAGACCGACGACTGGCGCTCGCTCTGGACCGAGCTCAGGAGCGTGTTCGAGTTCTGGATCGGGCAGGGAGTGCGCATCTTCCGCGTGGACAATCCCCACACCAAGCCGTTCGCGTTCTGGGAGTGGGTCATCGGCGAGATCCGCCGCGCGCGACCGGATGTGATCTTTCTCGCCGAGGCGTTCACCCGGCCGAAGGTGATGTACCGCCTGGCCAAGCTCGGGTTCACCCAGTCGTACAACTACTTTCCCTGGCGCAACGGCAAGCGCGAGATCATCGAGTACTTCACCGAGCTCACCCGGGCGCCGCTCGCCGAGTTCTTCCGGTCGAACCTCTGGCCCAACACTCCGGACATCCTCACGGAGTACCTGCAGTTCGGCGGTCGGCCCGGGTTCATGATCCGCCTGGTGCTCGCCGCCACGCTCGGCGCGAGCTACGGGATCTACGGCCCCGCCTTCGAGCTCGCCGTGGCGCAGCCGCGCGAGAGCGGCTCGGAGGAGTATCTCGATTCGGAGAAGTATCAGCTGCGCTTCTGGCAGCGCGAGGACCCCGGCAGCCTCAGGGATCTGATCGCCCGCGTCAACCGCATCCGGCGCGAGAGCCCCGCGCTGCAGAGCGATCGGAGCCTGAGATTCCACGACATCGACAACGAGGCGCTGCTCGCCTACAGCAAGACGAGCGGCGGCGACGCCGTGCTGATCGTCGTCAACGTCGATCCGCACCATCGGCAATCGGGCTGGGTGCGGCTGGATCTCGCCGCCCTCGGTCTGCCTCACGACACTCCTTATCAGATGGAGGATGCGCTCTCGGGGGCGAGATTCCTCTGGCGCGGCGCGCGCAACCACGTCGCGCTCGATCCCGCGACCGCGCCCGGGCACATCTTCAGGATCCGCCGCCGGGCGCGCACCGAGCGGGATTTCGACTACTTCATGTAAGGGCTGCCGACGCGGGGGAACCGGGGGATGCCAGCACAGACCGAGCCTCAGGGCCTGCACGGAGACACGCTCTGGTACAAGGACGCCGTCATCTACGAAGTGCACGTGCGCGCCTTCTTCGACAGCACCGATGACGGCATCGGCGACTTCGCCGGACTCGCGCGCAAGCTCGACTACATCCAGGACCTCGGCGTCAACACCATCTGGCTGCTGCCCTTCTATCCGTCCCCCGGACGCGATGACGGCTACGACATCGCCGACTATCACAACATCCATCCGCAGTACGGCACGCGGCGCGATTTCCGCCACTTCGTGCGCGAAGCCCACAGGAGGAGCCTGCGGGTCATCACCGAGCTCGTGATCAATCACACCTCCGACGCGCACCCCTGGTTCCAGGCCGCTCGCCGCGCGCCCCCCGGCTCCCCGAAGCGCGACTTCTACGTCTGGAGCGACACCCCGGACCGTTACGCCGGCACGCGCATCATCTTCCGCGACACCGAGAGCTCGAACTGGACCTGGGATCCGGTGGCGAAGGCGTATTACTGGCACCGCTTCTTCAGCCATCAGCCCGATCTCAACTTCGACAATCCGCACGTCGTGAGCGCGGTGACCCGCATCATGCAGTTCTGGCTCGGCTACGGAGTCGACGGCTTCAGGCTCGACGCCATCCCCTACCTCGTCGAGCGCGAGGGCACGAGCAACGAGAACCTGCGCGAGACGCACGAAATCATCAGGCGCATCCGCGCGCGCGTCGCCGAGAAGTACCCGGACCGGATGCTGCTCGCGGAGGCCAACCAGTGGCCGGAGGACGTGCGCGATTACTTCGGCGACGGCGACGAGTGTCACATGGCGTATCACTTCCCGCTGATGCCGCGCATGTACATGGCGATCGCGCAGGAGGATCGTCATCCGATCGTGGAGATCATGGAGCAGACGCCCGACATTCCCGAGCGCTGTCAGTGGGCGATCTTCCTGCGCAATCACGATGAGCTGACGCTCGAGATGGTGACCAGCCGCGAGCGCGACTACATGTACCAGGCCTACGCGGCCGACAGCCGCGCGCGACTCAACCTCGGCATCCGCCGCCGTCTCGCGCCGCTCATGGAGAACGACCTCGAGCGCATCAAGCTGATGAACAGCCTGCTCCTGACGATGCCCGGCTCGCCGATCATCTACTACGGCGATGAGATCGGGATGGGCGACAACTTCTATCTCGGCGACCGCAATGGCGTGCGCACCCCGATGCAGTGGAGCCCGGACCGCAACGCCGGCTTCTCCCGCGCCGATCCGCAGCAGCTTTACCTGCCGCCCATCATGGATCCGATCTACGGCTACGAGGCGGTGAACGTCGAGGCGCAGACGCGCGATCGGTCCTCGCTCCTGAACTGGATGAAACGCATGCTCGCCGTGCGCAAGACCTCCCAGGCCTTCGGTCGCGGCACGCTGCGCTTCATCCGCCCGGGCAATCGCAAGGTCCTCGCGTACCTGCGGCAATACGGCGATGACACGATCCTCTGCGTCCTCAACCTGTCGCGCTCGGCGCAGCCGGTCGAGATCGACCTGTCCGAGCACCGCGGTTCGATTCCGATCGAGCTGCTCGGCCGGACGCCCTTTCCGCCGGTCGGCGAGCTGCCGTACCTCCTCACCCTGCCGGCGTACGGCTTCTACTGGTTTCGACTGAGCCGCGAGGCGGCTCCTCCGCCCTGGCACGACGAGCGCCTGGCGCGCGAGGATCTGCCGGTGCTGGTGCTGGTGGAAGGCTGGAACAGCTTCTTCCCCGATCGGGTGGCGGCCTGGCGCGCGGGCCTCGCGACCAAGCTGCGCGCACAGCTCGAGGGCCGGATCGTGCCGCAGTACGTCGCGGCGCAGCGCTGGTTCGCGGGCAAGGGCGAGCCGATCTCGAGCACTCGACTGGTCGATCAGGCCGAGCGTCAGGATCCGCTGCCGCGCTGGCTCGCCGGTATCTACGACATCGAGACTTCGGGCGTCACCGAGCGGTACTTCGTGCCGCTCGCCATCGCGTTCGAGGATACCGAGGAGGCGCGCTATCGACGCCTGCAGCCGGCGGCGCTCGCGCGGGTGCGCCAGCAGGCCACCGTGGGCGTGCTCGCGGACGCCTGCGCGGACGAGGGCTTCAGCCGGGCCATCGTCGATGCGATCGGCGCCGCCGCGGAGCTCGCCACCGGCCACGGGCGGGTGCGCTTCATTCCGACGACCCGCTATGCCGAGATGCGCGGCGACCCGGCGGTCGAGCTCGCGGTCAATCCGACCACGGCCCAGGGCAGCAACACCACCATCCGGGTCGGCGACGATCTGTTCCTGAAGATCTACCGCAAGCTGCAGCCGGGCATCAACCCCGAGCTCGAGATCGGCCGCTATCTGACCGAGGTGGCGCACTTCCCGAACATCGTGCCGGTGGCCGGCGCGGTGGAATATTCCGCCAGCGACGGAGCTTCCTACACCGTCGCGCTGCTGCAGGCGTACGTCGCCAACCAGGGCGATGGCTGGACGTACACCGTCGACTATCTGATGCGATTCCTCGAGGACCGCCGCAGCGGCGTGCCGCTGCTCGACGGTGCCCACGGCCTGTACCTCTCGCTCGTGCGGACGCTCGCCATCCGTACCGCCGAGCTGCACCGCGCGCTCGCCCGGCCCACGGCGGATCCGGCGTTCGCGCCCGAGCCGATCTCATCCGCCGACCTCGAGGCCTGGCGCAGCGGCACCCGGATCGAAGCCGAGTCCACACTCGCGCTGCTCGCCGGGAGACTGCCGCAGTTGAGCCAGGCCGTGGCCGCCGACGCGCAAGCGGTGCTCGCCGCCCGCGCCGCGCTGCTCGCGCGCATCGACGCGTGCGCCGCCGTGGTGCCGCGCGGCCTCAAGACACGGCGCCACGGCGACTATCACCTCGGCCAGGTGCTGCTCAGACGCAATGACTTCGTCATCGTCGACTTCGAAGGCGAGCCTGGCCGGACACTCGCGGAGCGGCGACTGAAGCACTCCCCTCTCAGCGACGTCGCGGGCATCCTGCGCTCCTTCGCCTATGCGCGCCACGCCGCGCTGCAGAGCTGCTCGCTGCAGTTCGGCGAGGACTGCCTCAAATGGGAGTCCCTGCTCGGCGGCTGGGAGCAGGAGACGCGCGAGACCTTCCTCGCGAGCTACGACGAGATCGCCGCCGCCGCCGCGCTCTACGAATCGCTGTCCTCGGCACGGCCATTGCTCACGCTGTTCGAGATCGAAAAGGCTCTCTACGAGGTCCGCTACGAGCTCGGCAATCGGCCGGACTGGGCGCGCATCCCGCTGCAGAGCCTGCTCGCCTGCGTCGCGTAGCCGAGGAGCCGCTCCCTGGAAGATTCACCGAAGACCCGCCGCGCCTCGTCCGCGGTTGAGATGTCCCCGGTAGGCGCAATCTGGCCCGGCCAGCCCTACCCCCGCGGCGCCACCTGGGACGGCGAAGGGGTCAACTTCGCCCTCTTCTCGTCCCAGGCCGGGAAGGTGGAGCTGTGCCTGTTCGACCCGAGCGGCCGGCACGAGGTGCAGCGCATCGCCCTGCGCGAGCGCACCGATGAGATCTGGCACTGCTACCTGCCGGAGGCGCGTCCCGGGCTGCTCTACGGGTACCGCGTGCACGGACCGTATGAGCCCGAGCAGGGGCACCGGTTCAATCCCCACAAGCTGCTGATCGAGCCCTACGCCAAGCACCTCGAAGGCCCGCTCCTCTGGAGCGATGCGCACTTCGGATACCGACTGGGGCATCCCAGGGGCGACCTCTCCTTCGACAAGCGCGACAGCGCCGCGGGCACGCCGAAGAGCCGGGTCATCGATTCCGCGTTCACCTGGGGCGACGACCGGCCGCCGCGCGTGCCCTGGCACGACACCGTGATCTACGAGGCGCACGTGCGCGGGCTCACCCTGCGCCATCCGCAGGTTCCGCCCGCGCTGCGCGGCACGTACGCCGGTCTCGCGACCGCGCCGCTCATCGAGCACTTCCTGCGGCTCGGCATCACGACCCTCGAGCTGATGCCGGTGCACGCGTTCGTCGACGACCGCACCCTGCTCGAGAAGGGCCTGCGCAACTACTGGGGCTACGACACCATCGGCTTCTTCGCTCCCGAGCGCCGCTACGCCGCGAGCGGCCGCATCAGCGAGTTCAAGACGATGGTGAAGACGCTGCACTCGGCCGGGATCGAGGTCATTCTCGATGTGGTCTACAACCACACGGCCGAGGGCAACCAGCTCGGTCCCACGCTGTCGCTGCGCGGCATCGACAACGCCGCCTACTATCGCCTGAGCCCGCAGAGTCCGCGCTACTACATGGACTTCACCGGAACGGGCAACACCCTCAATCTGCAGCACCCACGGGTGCTGCAGCTCATCATGGACAGCCTGCGCTACTGGGTGCAGGAGATGCATGTCGACGGCTTCCGCTTCGATCTCGCCTCCGCGCTCGCGCGCGAGCTGTTCGACGTCGACCGCCTCGGCTCCTTCTTCGACACCATCGGCCAGGACCCGGTGCTGTCGCAGGTGAAACTGATCGCCGAGCCCTGGGACATCGGCAGCGGCGGCTACCAGGTCGGCAACTTCCCCGCCGGCTGGAACGAGTGGAACGACAAGTACCGCGACACCATGCGCGCCTACTGGAAGGGAGACGGCGGCCTGATCGGCGAGTTTGCGC
>JAKAZP010000005.1 GCA_021815905.1 Pseudomonadota bacterium
GCGGCCAGAAGTACCGCTTCCAGCACCTGGCGACGTTCGTCGGGCTCGAGCCCGCGCCGCTGCCCGAGCAGGACGTCACCATTCCCGTGGTGCTGGTGCGCGCCGGCGAGCACTCGACCGGACTCGTCGCCGACGAGCTGGTCGGCAGCCGCGAGATCGTGGTGAAGTCGGTCGGCCCGCAGGTCTCGAGCATCCGCGGGATCTCCGGCGCCACCATCCTCGGCGACGGCCGGATCGTCGTCATTCTCGACATCGGCGCGCTGGTGCGGGCCGAATGGCGCGGCCGGGCGCAGCTTCCCGCCGTCACGCGCGAGAAGCACGACCGGCGCACCTTCGCGCTGGTGGTCGACGACTCGATCACGGTGCGCCGCGTGACTCAGCGACTGCTCGAGCGCAACGGGATGCGCGTGCTCACGGAGCGAGACGGCATGGATGCCGTGTCGCTGCTGCAGGAGAACGTTCCCGACATCATCCTGCTCGACATCGAGATGCCGCGCATGGACGGCTACGAGGTCGCCGCGCACGTGCGCAACGATCCGCGCCTGAAGGACGTGCCGATCATCATGATCACCTCGCGGGTCGGGGAGAAGCACCGCGCGCGGGCGATCGAGCTCGGCGTCGACGACTACCTCGGCAAGCCCTATCAGGAGGCGCAGCTCCTCGAGGCCATCGCGCCGCTCGTCGAGCGGCGCCGGGACGCGCAGGAGGCGTCGGGCTACGCCGGGACGCGCCAGACCCGGCCCGATGCCGACCGGGCCCGGGCCGCACCGGGCGCGAGCCACTGAGAGGCTTCGATGACCGAGCGCGTGCAGGAGATCTACAGTCTGTTGGTTCCGCTCTCGGAGGGCCGGCTCATCGTGCCGCGGGCCTGCGTGGCGGAGGTGGTCGGCTTCCAGGTGCCGTCGGAGATGACCGGCGCGCCGCCCTGGTACATCGGCACGGTGCCCTGGAACGGCAAGGCGGTGCCGCTCGTCTCGTTCGAGGGCGCCTGCGGGCAATCGCTCCCCGTGCCTTCCGGACGCACGCGGGTGGTGGTGTTCCATTGTCTGGGAAGCCGTCTCGAGGGCGGCCATTTCGCGCTGCTCTCGCAGGGATTCCCCCAGCTGGTGCGGGTGAGCTCGGACGTGGTGCGCCCCGACAATTCACGCGTGTTCGCCGATCGGGCGCCGGTCATCTGCCAGGTGCGGATGGTGAACGAGACGCCCCTGGTGCCGGATCTCGAGCGGCTGGAGGAGATGATCGCGGAGGAGACGCGGGTCGCGGCGTAACGCGGTCCGCCGCTTCCTCCTATCTCAGCGCATCGCGCATTGCGGCGTGGAGCAGGCCGTTGGTGGCGAGCACGGACGTCGTCTCCAGGGTCACCTCGCCCCCCTCGAGGTCAGTGAACACGCCTCCGGCCTCGCGCACGATGACCGTCAGCGCCGCGATGTCGAGGATCTGCACATCCGACTCGATGACCACATCGAGCGCTCCGCGGGCGAGCAGGTGATAGTGCACGAAGTCGCCGTAGCCGCGGATCCGGCTCACGCGGCCGATCAGCTCGCCGAGCCGGCTCCATCGCGCCGAGCGCGCCAGAGTCTTGAGGTTCCCGGTCGAGACGATGGCGGCGGCGGGATCGGCGACCCGGCTCACGTGGATCGGGCGGCCGTCGAGGAACGCTCCGCAGCCCTGCTCGGCCCAGGCGAGCTCCCCGTAGGCGGGGGCGCTCGAGACGCCGAGCACGAGCCGCCCGGCGCGCATGAGCGCGATCTGCGTGGAGAAGAACGGGCACTCGCGCACGAAGGACTTGGTGCCATCGATCGGGTCCACGAGCCAGACGCTCTCGGCCTGCGTCCCGTGCCTTCCGGTCTCCTCGCCATGGAAGCCGTGCGAAGGAAAGCGCGCGCCCAGCAGCTCGCGAATCGTCTCTTCGGCGCGCACGTCCGCCTCCGTGACCGGGGTCCGGTCTTCCTTGGTGCGCACCGCGAGGCTCTTGCGATAGAAACCTCGGATGACCTCCGCCGCGGCCTTGGCGGCATCGAGGGCGGCATTGAGCTCTGGGGATGGCATGCGGGCGAGGTACGTTGCCGAGCGCTCGAGCCGCTGTCAAACCCCGGCTCTGGCAGAATCGAGGCTCGAGCGCATTCGCCTCGAGGTGTGGCGCGATGGGGAACAGACTCAGCAGGATCTACACGAGAACGGGCGACGACGGCACGACGGGCCTCGGGGACGGCACCCGTGTGCCCAAGGACGGCGCGCGGGTGGAAGCCTATGGCACGGTCGACGAGCTCAACAGCGTGCTCGGCGTGCTCCTCGCCGTCCCGGGGCTGCCGTCGGCGGTGGTCCTCTGCCTGACCGAGCTGCAGCACGAGCTGTTCGATATCGGCGGAGAGTTCTGCATCCCCGGTCATCGGGTCATCACGGCCGCCCAGGTCGCCCGGCTCGAGAGCGAGCTCGATGAGTTCAACGAGGCCCTTCCGGCCCTGAAGGAGTTCATTCTTCCCGGAGGCGGTCCCGCGGCGGCGGCCTGTCATCTCGCGCGCACGGTCGCCCGACGCGCGGAGCGGCGGGCCTGGACGCTCGCCGGCGCCGAGGCCGTCAATCCGGAGTCGCTGCGCTACCTCAACCGGCTGTCGGATCTGCTGTTCGTGCTGGCGCGCGTGCTGGCGCGGCATGAGCGCGGCACGGAGGTCCTGTGGCGCCACGATCGCGCCCGTCGCGGCTGAGGCCGCTCGCCTTCGGCGCACTGCTGATCGGCGCGGCGGCGCTCGCGCTGACGGGGCTCGCGGGTCTCGCCTTGCTCGCTCTCGCGGGACTCGGTTGGGCGCAAGGGCTCGACGTGCCCGGGGCCTGGACGCGTACCCTCGCCGGCATCGGGCTGCTCGGCGGCGGCGCGGGGGCGGAGTCGCTCTGCTGGCTTGCGATCCGCGGGCTCATCCGCCGCTCGGACGCGGGCGCAGCGCTGTCCGCGCGGGTGCTCGAGATCACGGGAGAGGACTCGGGCATCGGGCGCGCCATGAAGTTCATCGCCGTCATCGGTCTGGTGAGCGCGCTCATCTGCCTGCCGCTCGCGGCGGGCCTGCGAGCGGCATTCGGCAGGCCGTTGTTCGGTTGATCCGCGCGGCCCATGATGGGGGAACGGTCGAGTGCGCGGGCGGTCTGGCTGTGGGAGCGCGCGCGATGGAAGGTCCGGATATGAGTCTCAAACAGGCATTCAAGGTATGGTGGAGCTACAGCTGGAGGGCCAGCCTGCTCGTCATCCCCCTCGGGCTGGTCATGACGGCCTGGTCGCTCGTGGGCCTTTACTCGGCGCTGCAGAGCGCGTCGGCCTCCGGCAACGGGCTCTCGAGTCTGCTCTCGGGGCGGGGGCTCTCGAGCCTCGACCTCGAGACACTCGCGCATCTCGCGACGGGCGGCATGGCGGCCTGGGTGATCTCGCTCGTCCTCACCGCGGTCATCCAGGTGTTCGCGATGCGCTGGGCGCTGAATTCGCGCTGGTCGGATTTCCGCCTGCAGGCGGTGCCGCCCGAGCCGCAGCCGCGCGGCTCGGCGTCCGCCACCCCTCCCGCACGGCCCGGTTGAGGCCGGGGACTCAGCGCCGCAGCCGTTTCCCGAGCAGCGCCCGCCAGCGCGGCCAGTCGAAGGCCGGCCCGGGATCGGTCTTGCGCCCCGGGGCGATGTCGCCGTGTCCGGCGATGTGCTCCGCCGAGAGGCTCGGATAGCTTGCGAGCAACGCGGCGACGAGCGCTGCGAGCGCCTCATACTGGGCGTCGGCATAGGCCGTATCGTCCGTGCCCTCGAGCTCGATTCCGATCGAGAAATCGTTGCAGGCCGGGCGCCCGCGATACTGCGATTGCCCCGCGTGCCAGGCGCGCATGCCGAACGGCACGTACTGCGTGATCGCACCGTCGCGGCGAACGAGCGCGTGCGCGCAGACCCGCAGCCCCGCGATGTCGCGGAAGGACGGATGCGCGCCGGCGGGCAGATCTCCCGCGAACAGCCGGTCGATCCAGGGGCCGCCGAATTGCCCGGGCGGCAGGCTGATGCCGTGGATCACGACCAGCTCGGGGATCGCGCCGGCCGGGCGCGCGTCGCAGTGAGGCGAGAGCACCTGGCGCGCGCCGGCGAGCAGACCCGTTGCGGGCTCGATGCGCACGGTCATCTCAGTCCGGCAGGAAGCGCGACAGCCCCGCGTACAGCAGCGCCAGGATCCCGGTGACGAAGATGCCGTCGAACGTGCCCGCGCCGCCGATCGAGGCGACCGGCGCGCCGAGCGCCTGAATCCTTCCGAGGTTGAGCAGGTCCGCGCCGATCAGCGTGCCGAAGCTGCCGCAGATGTAGGCGAGCGGCGCCGCGTGTCGGCGCGAGAGGGCGATCGCGGTGACCGCGGTGGCGACGGCGGGGACGAATATCGGCACGGCGATGCCGAAGCCCGGGACCGGCCGCGCGAGGGAGTGACACACCGCGGCGACGATCGCGGTGCCGATCGCGGCGAGGAGCAGCAGCCGGTTGCGGAGGATGAGATAGAGCGAGAGCCCGATCGGTATGAGCGCGCCGCCCACGTTGACGGCGAGCACCGTCGAGGCGGTCTGGCTCACGACGGGCACGACGTAGGTGATGCCGTAGAAGGAGATCTCCGCCGCGGTGGTGGTCCGGTGCCCGGGAAGGTAGGCCACCGGAATGTTGATGTAGCTGCCGAGGAGCGACAGGGCGAGCAGCCCGATCAGCGAGCGCATGCTGATGCCCATGGTGCTCGAGGCGTAGTGCAGCAGCCGCAGCGCCGCGAGCCCGAAGAGCGCGATCAGGACGCCCCAGAGCACCAGCAGAAAGGGCAGCGTGACGGGAAAGTATTGCAGGTGGGACACGGCGTGGGCTCGGTCGCGCCAGGGCAGGCGGCATCATGCCACAATGCCGGGATGACGACCGGTAACGCCGCCTACGCCGCGCGCGATCTCGCTCATGTCTGGCATCCCTGCACCCAGATGAAGGATCACGAGCGGATGCCCCCGATACCGATCCGCCGCGGGGAGGGCGTGTGGCTCGAGGACTTCGAGGGCCGGCGCTACCTCGATGCGGTGAGCTCCTGGTGGGTGAACCTGTTCGGTCACGCGAATCCGCGGATCAACGCCGCGGTGCGCGCTCAGCTCGAGAGTCTCGAGCAGGTGATACTGGCCGGATTCACCCACGAGCCGGTGATCGCGCTCTCGGAGGCGCTGACCGCCGTGGCGCCCCGCGGCCTCTCGCGCTGCTTCTACGCCGACAACGGCTCGTCCGCGGTCGAAGTGGCCGTGAAGATGAGCTTCCACTACTGGCGCAACGTCGGTCGCGCCGGCAAGCACCGGTTCATCACGCTCTCGAACAGCTATCACGGCGAGACGCTCGGCGCTCTGGCGGTCGGCAACGTCGAGCTCTACAAGGAGGTCTACCGGCCGCTCCTCATGGAGGTGATCACCGTGCCCTCGCCCGACTGCTTCGAGCGCGAGCCCGGAGAGAGCTGGGCGGAGCACTCGCGGCGCAAGTTCGCGCACATGGAGGCGGCGCTCGAGCGCCATGCGAACGAGGTCGCCGCCGTCATCGTGGAGCCGCTGGTGCAGTGCGCGGGCTCGATGCGCATGTACGATCCGGCGTACCTCGAGCTGCTGCGCGAGGCCTGCGACCGGCACGGGGTGCACCTCATCGCGGACGAGATCGCGGTCGGGTTCGGCCGCACGGGGACGCTGTTCGCCTGCGAGCAGGCGCGCATCAGGCCGGATTTCATGTGCCTCTCGAAGGGGCTCACGGCGGGATACCTGCCGCTTTCGGCCGTCGTGACCACGGAATCGGTGTACGAGGCCTTCTACGACGAATACGTGAAGCTGCGCGCCTTCCTCCATTCCCACAGCTTCACCGGCAATCCGCTCGCGTGCGCGGCGGCGCTCGCGACGCTCGACATCTTCCGCACCGACGACGTCCTGACACGCAACCGCGCGCTCGCGGCGCACCTGGGCGCGCGCGCCCGCGAGCTCGAGGGACACCCCCACGTGGCCGAGGTCCGCCAGCACGGCATGATCGCCGCCGTCGAGCTCGTGCGCCGCAAGGCGGCGCGGGAGCCGTATCCGTGGCAGGAGCGGCGCGGCCTCGCGATCCACCGTCACGCGCTCGGGCGCGGCGTGCTGCTGCGTCCCATCGGCAACGTCGTCTACTTCATGCCCCCGTACGTGATCACGCCGGAGCAGATCGATCTCGTGGTGGAGGTCGCGCGCGAGGGGATCGATCTCGCCACATGCGACTGACGCGGGTGCACGTCGCGGCGCCGCTCGAGGCGGGACGCCGCGCGCGGCTCTCGGGCGATGCCGCCAGCCACATCGCGCGCGTGCTGCGTCTCGGAGCGGGTGATGCGCTCACGCTGTTCGATGGCCGGGGCGGGGAGTACGGCGCGCTCATCGAGGAGGTGCGCAGGGACGGGGTCACCGTGCAGGTCGGGGAGTGGCGGCCCGTGGAGCGCGAATCCCCGCTTGCGCTCACCCTGGCTCAGGGCGTGGCGCGCGGCGAGCGCATGGATTGGGTCGTGCAGAAGGCGACCGAGCTCGGCGTGAGGCGGATCTGTCCCATCCTGAGCGAGCGGACCGTGGTGCGGCTCGATGCCAGGCAGTCGGAGCAAAAGCGGCGGCACTGGCGGGCCATCGCCGTCGCCGCCTGCGAGCAGAGCGGCCGGGATCGGATCCCCGCGATCGAGGCGCCCGCCGCGCTCCCTGATTTCATCCAACGGGCCGACACGGTGGCGACGCGCCTGCTGCTTTCCCCGTCGGCCGGCCTGCGGATCGCCGATCTGCCGCCCCCGCACGGCGGCATCCTCGTGCTCATCGGGCCCGAAGGCGGCCTGGCCGAGGCGGAGCAGCGCGCCGCGCTCGCGGCCGGCTTCCTCGCCGTGCGCCTCGGCCCGCGGGTGCTGCGCACGGAGACGGCGGCGGTCGCGGCCCTGACACTGCTGCAACACCGATTCGGAGATGTCTCAGCCTGAAATGGCGCCGCAACCCGGCATCCCGGGCCGCCTGCCGCAGCGTGTTATGATGACCGCGGACGCGGGGGGCTCGATCGAGGCGAACTCGGGGGGGCGCGACATGAAACCAGACCATACGCTGCTCGCCGGGCCGTTGGCTGCCGCGATCTTCGGCTTGGGCATCGGCCTGCTGCCGCTCTGGATTCCCGGATACGATCAGATTCACCAGACGGTGAGCGAGATCGGCATGAGGGGATCGCCGATGGAGGTCCCCTTCAGCATCATGCTGATCGCGGTGGCGGTGTGCGTGTTGGTCTTCGGATGGGGTCTCGGCGCCGCCTCCCTCCGTGCGGGCCATTCCCCGCTCGCCGGGTACCTGGCGGCCTCGATGGCGGTCTGCGCCGCGGGCATCGCGCTGTTCCCCTTTCCGGCCGCGCCTCACAACTACTTCGGAATGTTGGAGCTGGTCGGATACCAGGCGCCGCTCGCTTTCGCCATCGCCTGGCGCCGGGACGTGCGCGCCGCGCGCCTGGTGCGGCTCTCGTGGCTCATGGGAGCGCTCATGTGGGCTGCCATCGCGCTGAACCTGGGCGCGCTCGAGCGCGGCGGCATCGTCTGGGCTTACGAGCGGCCGTTCTACGGACTGGTGCAGCGCTCGCTGTTCGCCGTCTTCTTCCTGTGGTGCGCCGCGCTTGGCGCGATGTTGCACACGGAAGAGCGGCGCCGCACGCCCGCGGGCAGCGTCACCCTCGCAAAGGGGCTGTGAGCGGGCTCAGGCGCTGACGAAGATCCGCCGCCCGTCCTGCTCGATCTCGAGCATCGGCGCCTCGTAGAGCTCGCTCAGCGCCGCCGCGGTGAGCAGCTCCTTCACCGGCCCCGCCCGCCAGCGGCCGTCGCCGTAGAGCAGCAGCGCCCGGTCCGCGAACCGCGCGGCGATCGTCGGATCGTGCAGCGTCGTGATGACGGTTCGGCCCGAGCGTGTCAGCTCCCTGAACAGCGTGAGGATCGCCATCTGATGGCGGGGATCGAGATGGTTGGTCGGCTCGTCGAGCAGGAAGATGGCCGGGTCCTGGGCGAGGAGAGCGGCGATCGCGACACGGCGCATCTCGCCTCCCGAGAGCGTGTCCGTGCGCCGCTCGGCGAAGGCCGCGAGATCCACCGCCTCGAGCGCCTCCCGGGCGATGCGCTCGTCCTCGCCGCTTTCCCATTGCCAGAGCGCAAGGTGCGGATGCCGTCCGATGAGCACCGCTTCGAGCGCCGTGGTCACGAAGGATTCCTCCAGGTCCTGCGCGAGCAGGCCGAGCCGCAGCGCGATCGCGCGCCGGCGCAAGGTCTCGAGCGGGCTGTCGTCGAGGCAGACGGTGCCCGACTCGCACGGCCTGAGTCCCGCGAGCGTATGCAGCGTCAGCGTCTTGCCCGAGCCGTTGCGCCCGAGGATGGCGACGAGCTCCCCGGGGCCGGCTTCGAGCGACAGCTCCCAAACCAGGCGGCGGTCGCCGACGGCGATGCCGATCCCGCGGGCCGACAGCCGCGTCGGCCGCTTCAGGGCTGCAGGCGCGTCGCGGTCCAGGAGCCCGCCTCGAAGCGCCCGCCCGGCAGCGGCGTCAGCGCTCGCCCCCAGCGCGCGCGGTCGTGGATGCGAGCCTCGCCTTCGACCCACAGCTCGACCGAATCGGCCCAGAGGTGATAGCCGCCCCAGTGCGGCGGGCGCGGAATCTCGACATCGGGCTCGCTCTCCCCGTCCGCCTCCGCGGGCACGGGCGCGCCGAAGCGCTCGGCCGCCGCCCTGAGCGAATCGAGCAGCGCCGCGCGCGAGCCGACCGGCTCGCTCTGGGCGCTCGCCCAGGCGCCGAGCCGGCTCTGCCAAGGCCGGGACGCGAAGTAGGCATCGCTGTCGGCGGCGGGCGCCCGCACCACCTTGCCCTCGATCCGCACCTGCCGATGCAGCGCGTCCCAGTGGAACACGGCCGCCGCGCGCGGGTTCCCGGCGAGCTGGCGACCCTTGCTCGAGAGGTAGTTCGTGTAGAAAACCAGATATCCCGGCTGCGGCACCACCTCCTTGCAGAGCACCACGCGCGCCGACGGCTGGCCGCCGGGCTCGCTGGTCGCGAGCACCATCGCGTTGGGGTTGGGCTGACGACGCTGCTGCCAGGCCTCGGCCATCCAGCGGTCGAGGATGAGGAGCGGCTCTTCGGGCAGCGGCTCGGGCAGCAGCTCTGTGTGTCGCATCGTGGCGATAGGGTACCGCAACCGCAAGCCGGCGGCCGCCGCCCGGCGCCGGCTCGACTTGCAGCGCACGGGCGGTGCCCGTAAAAGGGAAAGACCCTCGGCCGCAAACGCCCCGGATCTTCTGCCTATGACGCGGGATGACCTAACGCTGGATGACTTGCGCCGCCGCCTGAGCGACATCGATCGGCGGATTCTCGAGCTCATGGCGGAACGCAAGGCCGCGAGCTCCGAGGTGGCCCGCGTGAAGCGCTCGACCGGGCGCCCCACCCGGGATTTCGAGCGCGAGCGGGAGGTGATCCTCGGAGCGCGCGCCTGCGCCCTCGAGCTCGGACTGTCCCCGGCGCTCGCCGAGGAGATGCTGCGCCTGCTCATCCGCGCCTCGCTCACCACCCAGGAGCAGGCGAGCGTCGCGGCCCGGGGCGCGGGCTCGGGCCGGCGCGCGCTCGTGATCGGAGGCGCCGGCAAGATGGGACGGTGGTTCGTGCAGTTTCTCGCCTCTCAGGGCTTCGCGGTCGATGTCGCCGACCCGGCCGAGGGGCCGGCCGGGGTGCCGCAGGTCCGCGACTGGCGCACGACCGATCTCAAACACGATTACATCATCGTGGCGACTCCCCTCGGAATGACCGATGCGATCCTGCGCGATCTGGCGCTGCGTCGCCCGGCCGGCGTCATATTCGACGTCGGCTCGCTGAAGTCGCCGCTGCGGGCGGGCCTGCTCGCCCTGAGATCGCACGGCTGCCGCGTCACCTCCATCCATCCGATGTTCGGCCCCGACACGGAGCTCCTGACCGGACGGCATGTCATCTTCGTCGATCTCGGCAGCGCCGAGGCGCTCGCGGGCGCGCGCGAGCTGTTCGCTCCCACCATGGCGGAGCAGGTGGTGATGAGCCTCGATGATCACGACCGGTTGATCGCCTACGTGCTCGGCCTCTCGCACGCGCTCAACATCGCATTCTTCACCGCGCTCGCCGAAAGCGGCGAGGCGGCGCCGAAGCTGGCGCGGCTCTCGAGCACCACCTTCGACGCGCAGCTCGACGTCGCCGCGCGTGTCGCGGAGGAAAGTCCCGAGCTCTACTACGAGATCCAGAGCCTGAACGACTACGGCGCGGAGTCGCTGGAAGCGCTCTCGAAGGCGGTCGAGCGCCTGCGCGCGGCGGTGTTGTCGCAGGATCACGACGTGTTCGTGGCGCTGATGCGCCAGGGGCGCGAATATCTCGCCGACCGGCGCACCGTCGCGGAGCGCCGGGCGTAGAATCCCTCTTCGATGCGAGCGTCGTACCAGCCGCCGTCGCGATCGTCCGCCCCGGCGGAAGCCGGGCCCGCGCGCGCGCTCGAGGAGGAAAACGAGCTGCTGCGCGCGCGGTTGCGCGAGCTCACCGGGGAGGTCAGCCGCAACGATTCCCTGCTGCGCAAGACGCAGGAGCGCGAGCTCGAGCTGCTGCGCGCCGGATCGCTCGCGCAGCTGCTCGAGAGGCTGATCGGCGGCCTCCGGGCGTCCTACCAGCTCGATGCCGTGACGCTGGTCATGCCCGACCCGCAGCACGAGGTCAGGCACTTGCTCTCGGGCGACGGACTGAGCGTCGAGCAGCTCGAGGGCGTGCAGTTCGTCGACGCGCTGCTCGCGGCGGCCCCGCAGGTCGCGCACCTCGAGCGCCCCTGGCTCGGGCCCTTCCGCCTCGTCGACCACGAGCTGCTGCTGCCCGGAATCCGCAGCCTGGGCAGCGTCGCGCTCATTCCGCTGAAGCGCCAGGAGCAGCTCGACGGTGTGTTGGTCTTCTTCAGCGCCGACCCGCAGCGCTTCACCCGCGACCTCGCCAGCGACTTCCTCGCGCATCTCGGCCTGGTGTCGGCGATCTGCATCGAGAACGCCGTCAACCGCGCGCGTCTCGTGCGCAGCGGCCTCACGGACTTCCTCACCGGATTCCACAACCGCCGCTATCTGCAGGCGAGGCTGCGCGAGGAGCTCGCGCGCGCGCAGCGCGGCGCAGCGCCGGTGGCGTGCCTGATGATCGACATCGACCACTTCAAGCGCATCAACGACCGGTACGGGCACCTCGCGGGCGACGCCGTGCTGCGGGAGGTGGCCCAGCGGATCGATGCCGAGATGCGCACGAGCGACACCGGTGTGCGTTTCGGCGGAGACGAGTTCGCGATCGTGTTGCCGCACGGCAGCCTCGAGGACGGCGAGCGCGTCGCCGCCCGCGTGCTCGCCGCGGTCGCCAGTCAGCCGATCACCATCGGCGCGCAGGCGAGCGAGACCATCACGCTCTCGATCGGAGTCGCGGCGGCGGCGCCCGCACCCGCGGCGCGCGATTTCAAGGCGCTCGCCGACCGCCTGATCGCGGAGGCGGATGCCGCGCTCTACCGTGCGAAGAGCGCCGGCCGGTACCGGATCTCGGCCTCGAGCCAACTCGTCATCGGCTCGTCCGACGCAGCAGCAGGATGAACATCGGCGCGCCGATCAGCGCCATGATCGCCCCCACCGGCAGCTGACGCGGCGCCACCACCGTGCGCGCGGCGAGATCCGCCGCCGCGAGCAGCGTGCCGCCGAGCACCGCCGAGGCGGGCGCCACGATGCGGTGGTCGCTGGTGCGGAAGGCGAGGCGCACGGCATGGGGCGTGATGAGCCCGACGAACCCCACCGTGCCCGCGCTCACCACCGCGATGGCGGTGAGGGCGGCGCAGCCGAGGAACACCAGAGTGCGCCAGAGCTCGAGCCGCATGCCGACGCTGCGCGCCCGCAGCTCGCCCGCCGCGAGCACGTTGAGCGGGCGCGCGAGCAGGAATGCCAGGGCGAGCGCGATCAGCGCCGCCGTCACGCTCGCCCAGGGGTCGAATGCCCACTCGAGATCGCCTGCCAGCCAGAACACCATGCCGCGCAGGCTGTCCGAATGCGCGAGCGAGAGCAGCACCGTGACGAACGCCCCGCAGGCGCTCGCAAGCACGACTCCGGTCAGCAGCAGCCGGGTGGTGCCCCGCCCCGGGACAGCAGATGGACGGCGAGAACCGCGACCGCGGCCCCGGCGAGCGCCGCCGATTGCACCATGAAGGCCGCGGCGCCGGCGATCATCGCGAGCAGCGCGCCCACCGCCGCGCCGCCGGAGACCCCGAGCACGAACGGGTCGGCGAGGGAGTTGCGGAACAGCGCCTGCAGCAGCACCCCGGTGAGCGCGAGGAGGCTCCCGACGCCGAAGGCCGCGAGGGTTCGCGGCAGGCGCACCGTGAGCGCCACGGCGCGCGCGGTGCTGTCGCCATATCCCAGCAGCGCGGCGGCGATCCTGTCGGGTCCGATTCCGGCGCTGCCGACCAGGAGCGAGCCCGCGAATACGACCGCCGCCGCGGCGAGGAGTGCGATCAGCCCCTTCCAGGTCCCACGGCCCGCGGGACGAATTGTCGCCATCGGCCTCACGTCACATCCGTCACACCCAAAGCGCGCGAGGATACGAGCGGGAGCTTGCTCACGACAAGCCGCGCTTGATAAAAGCTCACCATGGTGAGAGACATCATCGACTCGGACGGCTTCCGGGCGAACGTCGGCATCGTGCTGATGCGCGAGGGGGGCGAGGTATTCCTCGGCCGCCGCACGGGCGGGCGCGGGTGGCAGTTTCCCCAGGGCGGGGTCCGCGAGGGGGAGAGCCCCGAGGCGGCGGTGTTGCGGGAGCTCAACGAGGAGACCGGGCTCATCGGGGCCGACGTCGAGCTTCTCGGGCACACCGCTCGCTGGCTGCGCTACCGGCTGCCGGCGCGCTACGTCCGACGTCATCAGCGGCCGCTCTGCATCGGGCAGAAGCAGCGCTGGTTCCTGCTCAGGCTGCGGCGCGAGCCGGTCACCTTCGATTTCGGGCGGACGGATGAGCCGGAATTCGACGAATGGCGCTGGGCGGGCTTCTGGGAACCGGTCCGGGAGGTCATCTATTTCAAGCGCTCGGTGTATCGTCGCGCACTGCGCGAGCTCGCGCCCATCGCCTTCCCCGAGGGCCTGCCGTCGCTGCCGCCGTGGTGGGAGGAGCAGCCCCGCCGCAGTCCCCCCGCGGACGCCGATGCACCCACTCCGTGAGCGGACCCGGTGAGCCTCTTGAGCAAGGAATTACGTCCGGACATCGTCGTTCGAGGCCTTTCTCCCCGCCGGCGCGGCATCGTGAGGACCGTGCTGCTGATCGCCTCGGCCGCCTGTCTCTACGCCGCCTTCGAGCTCGGCCGCTACAGCGCCGGCTACAGCATCGTCGCGGCCTTGCGGCAGCGGATGCACTGGAGTGGCGCGGTCAAGCACCTCGAGGCCGCGAATCGCTCGCTGCGGGCGCACCTCATCGATCTGGAGACCGTCGCCGCCGCGCGCGCCCGGGAGGATCAGGTCGTGTCGCGAACCATCGGGGATCTGCAGGCCCAGGTGGCGAATGACACTCAGGAGCTCGCGTTCTACCGCGGCGTGGTGGCCTCGGGGGCACCCGCGATCGGCCTGCGTCTCGCGATGGTCCGATTCAGCTCCGCCAAGGTGCCGGGAACCTATACGGTGCACGTCTCGCTGGTGCGCGCGGGTCTTCCCGACGGGATGACGAGCGGAACCATGAGCTTGACCGTGGACGGCGTGACCGCGGCAGGCGCGCCGTCCACGCTGGACAATGCGACCCTCGCCGCAGGCTCGGCCGACCTGCCCTACAGCTTTCGCTACTATCAGGACCTCCAGCAGAGCGTGACGCTGCCGGCCGGCTTTCATCCGAAGCGGGTGGACGTGGAGCTGCGCTCCAGCCGCAAGGACGTTCCTCCGCTCACCCAGACGTTCCCCTGGAGCGCCGTCGCGGCGCCGTGAGGATCGCCGGACCGGGAGCCGCCATGCTGAATCGCGACCTCAAGCCTCCGCGCATCGATACCCTGATCGCGAAATCCGTGCGCGTGCGGGGCGATCTGGAGTTCTCGGGCGGCCTGCATCTCGACGGCCACGTCGAGGGCAACGTGCGCGCCGAGCCGCCGGCGCAGGCCACCTTGTCGGTGAGCGAAACCGGCTCCATAGAGGGCTCCATCGAGGCGCACGATGTGGTGCTGAATGGCACGGTCCGGGGCGACATCCTCGCCACCGGCCGGGTCGTCCTCGGCTCCAAGGCCCGGGTCGAGGGCAACGTGCATTATGGCGTGATCGAGGTCACGCTCGGGGCGCAGATCAGCGGGAAGCTCCTGCGGCTCGATCCGCCGCCGGCGGAGCCGGCGCTGGCGGAGAGCCGCTGAGCGGCGGGTCTTTGACCTTTGGCATGCCGCCCTTCTAGACTGCGCCCAGGCCTCTCGCAGTTCGGAGGGCCGAGCCTGGACCCCGGGCCGATTTGACAGGAGACCGCAGCCGCAATGAGCACCGTCGACAGCGAAGCCGAAGCCCCCCCCCTCCTCTTCACCGATGCGGCCGCGCGCAAGGTGGGCGATCTGATCCGCGGCGAAGGCAATCCGGACCTGATGCTCAGGGTGTTCGTGCAGGGCGGCGGCTGCTCGGGGCTGCAGTACGGTTTCGAGTTCGACGAGCAGATCCAGGACGGGGACACCTGCATCGAGAACCAGGGCGTGAAGCTGCTCGTCGACCCGATGAGCGTGCAGTATCTGACCGGCGCGCAGATCGACTACCGCGAGGGTCTCGACGGGGCGCAATTCGTCATTCGCAATCCCAACGCCACGACCACCTGCGGCTGCGGGTCCTCGTTCTCCACCTGAGCCCGGTGCCCCGCGCGTGAGCCGCCCGGCCGCCTCCGTCCGCGAAACCCAAAAGAACGAAGTCGAATCAGCCAGCCAGAGCCGGCGGGCATCCGCCCCGCCGGTGCCGGATGTCATCGCCGCGGTCGACCTCGGCTCCAACAGCTTTCACATGATCGTCGCGAGGTACTCGCACGGCCAGCTCGTCATCATCGACCGCCTGCGCGAGATGGTGCGCCTCGCCGCGGGCGTCGAGGAGAACGGCCGCATCGACAAGGAGGTCGCGGCGCGCGCGATCGCCTGCCTGCAGCGCTTCGGCCAGAGGCTGCGCGACATCCGTGCCGAGAGCGTGCGCGTCGTCGGCACCAACGCGTTACGGGTCGCGCACCGCAAGCAGATGTTTCTCGAGCGGGCGCGCGAGGCGCTCGGACACCCGATCGAGATCATCTCCGGCATGGAGGAGGCGCGGCTCATCTACTCGGGCGTCGCGCACACCATGCCGAGCGAGCCCGGGCGGCGCCTGGTCGTCGACATCGGCGGCGGCAGCACCGAGCTCATCATCGGCGAGGGACTCGCGCCGCTCGAGCTCGAAAGCCTGCAGATGGGGTGCGTATCCTTGAGCGAGCGGTTCTTCCGCGACGGCAAGATCTCCGCCAAGCGCATGGCCCGGGCGCGCATGGCCGCCCGCCTCGAGCTCGAGCCGGTGCAGGCGGCCTTCAAGCGGCGCGGCTGGGAGCGCTGCGCCGGCAGCTCCGGCACGGTGCGGGCGATCGGCGAGGCGATCCGCGAGCTCGATCCGCAGGCGGTCACTCTCAGCGTCGCCGGCCTCGAGCGCACGATCAACCACCTCATCGGGGCCGGTCACGTGCGCGAGCTGCGGCTCGCCGCGATCACCGAGGATCGCCGGCCCGTGTTTCCGGGCGGGATCGCCATACTCGCGGAGATCTTCGCGGCGCTCGGGCTGAAGGAGATGCGCATCGCCGAAGGGGCGATGCGCGAGGGGCTGCTGTACGACATGGTCGGCCGGTTCACGGACGAGGACGCGCGCGAGCGCACCGTGCGCGGCATGCAGCGGCGCTATCACGTCGATCTGGCGCAGGCCGAGCGGGTCGAGGCGACGGCGCTCGATTTCCTCCGGCAGACGCGCGACGCCTGGAAGCTCCACGGCGATCCGCCGGCCGAGCCGGTGTTGAAATGGGCGGCGCGGCTGCACGAGATCGGCCTCGACGTGTCGCACAACGGCTATCACCGTCACGGCGCCTACCTGCTCGAGAATGCCGACATGCCGGGATTCTCGCGCGAGGAGCAGCGGTTGCTCGCGCGGGCGGTCGGCGGCCATCGCCGCAAGCTCGCGCTCGAGGGACTCGAGGAGCTCGTCCCCCCCTGGGACCGCAACGGCATCCATCTCATCGTGCTGCTGCGGCTCGCGGTCCTGCTGCACCGGGGGCGCAGTCCCACGGCGCTGCCGCCGATCGGCCTCACCGCGACCGCTCGCTCCCTCGAGCTCCTCTTCCCGGCGCGCTGGCTGCGGGAACACCCCCTGACCTCGGCCGACCTGCAACAGGAGGTCGACTACCTGCGCGTCGCGGGGTTGCGTCTGCGGGTGTTCAGCCGCGGCAACCGGCACGAGCGGTAGCCTTCCCGCCGCCGCCCGGCGCCCCGGGGACCGTCTCGCGGGCGCCTGCGGATCGCCCCTACGCGCCGTCAGCCTCCTCGGGGCCCGGCGAGCCGAACGCGGGTCCGGCGGCATAACGGCCCAGAAGCTCCGTCTGCGAGTTCACCGCGCGCGCCCCGGCCGGGGCGAGCCGCTCGTAGCGGCCGTCGGGCCGCAGTTGCCACGCCTGAGCGTTGTCGCTCAGGGCGAGCTCCAGGTCCTCGAGAATGCGCAGCCGGTGCGAGTTGCGGCGGATCGGGAAGGCCACCTCCACCCGGCGGAAGAAATTCCGCTCCATCCAGTCGGCGCTGGCGCAGTAGAGCTCCGGCTCCCCGTCGTTCTCGAAATAGAACGCGCGCGAGTGCTCCAGGAAGCGGCCGACGACGGAGCGGACCTGGATGTTCTCCGACACGCCGGGAATCCCGGGCCGCAGCGCGCACACGCCCCGCACGATGAGGTCGACCCTGACGCCGGCGCGCGAGGCCCGGTAGAGCGCCTCGATCGACTGCTGCTCGACCAGCGCGTTCATCTTGGCGATGACGCGCGCCGGCTTGCCCGCGCGCGCATGCGCGCCCTCGCGCTCGATCTTCGCGAGCATCGCCTCGTGCATGCCGAACGGCGATTGCACCAAGCGCTTCAGCCGCGGCGTGCGGGTGAGGCTCGTCAGCTGCAGGAACAGCTCGTGGACGTCCTGTCCGACCTCATCGTCGCCGGTGAAGAGCCCGTAGTCGGTGTACTGGCGGGCGGTCCGCGGATGATAGTTGCCCGTGCCGAGGTGACAGTAGCGCCGGATGCCCCCGGGCTCCCGGCGCACGATGAGCGCGAGCTTCGCATGGGTCTTGTAGCCGACGACTCCGTACATGACGTGCGCGCCGGCTTCCTGCAGCCGGTTCGACAGCCCGATGTTGGCTTCCTCGTCGAAGCGCGCGCGCAGCTCGATGATGACGGTCACGTCCTTGCCCGCGCTCGCCGCATCCACCAGCGCATCGACGATCGGGGAGTCGCTGCCGGTGCGGTAGAGGGTCTGCTTGATCGCGAGGACGTTCGGGTCCGCGGCCGCCTGCCGCAGGAAATCCATCACCGGCGCGAAGCTCTGGTAGGGATGGTGCAGCAGGATGTCCTTCTGGCCGATGCAGGCGAAGAGGTCGGGATTGCCGGCGAGCCGCCGCGGGATCCCGGGCGTGAACACCGCGTACTTGAACTCGGGCCGTTGCACCAGGTCGTATACCGCGGACAGCCGGTTGAGATTGACCGGTCCGGGCACGCTGTAGGCGTCGATCTCGTGCAGCGCGAACTGCCGCAGCAGGTACTGCACGATCGCCTGCGGGCAGTCGCGCGAGGTCTCGAGCCGCACCGCCGCGCCGTAGCGGCGATGGGCGAGCTCTCCCTCGAGCGCGCGGCGCAGGTCGTCGATCTCCTCCTCGTCGACGAACAGATCGCTGTTGCGCGTCACGCGGAACTGATAGCAGCCGAGCACCTTGATGCCGGCGAACAGCCTCTGCACGAACGCCTGCACGATGCCGGTGAGCAGCACGAGCGTGCGCCGGGAGCCCTCGAGCGGCACCGGCACCACGCGCGGCAGCGAGCGCGGCGCCTGCACGATCGCGAGCTCGCTGTCGCGCCCGAAGGCATCCTTGCCCTCGAGCCGCACGATGAAGTTGAGGCTCTTGTTCTGGATGCGCGGGAAGGGGCGGGCCGGGTCGAGACCGAGCGGACTCAAGACCGGCTCGACCTCGAGCTCGAAGTACTGCTCGAGCCAGGGCATCGCCTCGGGCAGCGCGTCGGCGCGCCCGAGCAGCAGGATGTCGCGCGCGGCGAGCTCGGGCAGCAGGACCTCGTTGAGGCAACGGTACTGGTCGGCGACCAGATCCGCGGCGCGCCGGTGGATCGCCTCGAGCTGCTGCTCGAGCGACATGCCGTCGGCGGCGAACTGGCCGGAGCCGAGCTCGAGCAGCTGCTTCAGGCCCGCGACCCGGATCTCGAAGAACTCATCGAGGTTGCTGGAGGAGATGCACAGGAACCTCAGCCGCTCGAGCAGCGGCACCGAATCGTCGAGCGCCTGGGCGAGCACGCGCTGATTGAACTCGAGGAAGGAGAGCTCGCGGTTGATGTAGAGCTGAGGCGACTTGAGGTCCGGGTCGTCCATCGGGCCCCAGTAGAGCAGAGTGCGGCCGCCGCTACCACCTTGCGGCTTGGGGGCGCGGCCGCCGGCCGCGCGCGCGCCGCCGGGGGCGGCGGCCCCGAGCCGGCACGCAA
>JAKAZP010000320.1 GCA_021815905.1 Pseudomonadota bacterium
CGGCGATCTGTTCCCCTACGCCAACTACTCGAACTACATGGCCCGGGACCGCGAGCTCGCCGCCTTCCACGACGTCACGCTCGGTGTCGGCGCGTCGTATTCGTTCAGGGTGCCGGGAGCTTCCTGGATCCAGAAAAGCAGCGCGACCATCCGCTACGACCGGCTGATGATCAATTACCTCGACTTTCGCAACGCGCTGTACTCGAAGTACAACCCCGGCGTGATCAAGGCCGGAGACGAGCCGCTTTACACGCTCGACGCCAACATTCTGCAGGCGTACGTGTCGCTCTGGTTCTGAGCCGCGTCGCCCGGCCGGCCGCGGCGCCCTTGGAGGCTTCGGCGCCCGGCAACCGCATCATCCCGCCGCGCCGGTCCCCAGATACCTGCCGAACCATCCGAGAGCGCGGGCGAGCACGTCACGCTTGTCCTTCGCCTTGTGGAAGGCGTGGCCCTCGCCCGGGTAGACGACGAGCTCGGCGGGAACCCCCATGGCGCGCAGCGCGTGCCAGTACTCGAACGATTGCGGCGCGGGGCACTCGCCGTCGTATTGCCCGACCACGATCAACGACGGCGTGCGGTCGTTCTCGATGAAGTCGATGGCCGAGCTCTTCGCGTAGGCCTGCGGGTCCCGGTACACCGAGGCGCCGAAGAACGGAATCATCCACTCGTCGATGGAGTTCTCGCCGTAATAACTCTTCCAGTCCGAGAGACCGGCGCCGACCACCGCCGCCTTGAACCGATGCGTCTGGGTCGGGGCGAACATGGACATGAACCCGCCGTAACTCCAGCCGGTGAGGCCGAGCCGCCGGTCATCGATCGGGTACTTCGCCTCGACCCGATCGACGCCCGAGAGGATGTCGCGCAGATCGCCGTACCCCATGTCGCGACGGACGGCCTGGGTGAAGCGCTCGCCCTCGCCGAAGCTCCCGCGCGGATTCGGCATCAGCACGAAGTATCCCATCGCCGCGAGCGGCACCGGGCCGTATTCGTCCCGCGGCCACGCGGGGCGGGTCGCCCAGCTCGGGCCGCCGTGCACGAAGACGATGAGCGGATAACGCCGGTGCGGATCGAAATGCGGAGGAAAGAGCAGCCAGCCCTGCACCGTGAAGCCCTGATCGCGCCAGTCGAGCGACACGGACTTGCCCCACATCGGTCGCACGTCCGCATTGAGGCGCGTGATCGCGTGCGGCGGCTCGAGCACGCCCGTCGGCTCGGAGCCGGTGGTCCTGAGCAGCGCGGAATAAACCTCCGGAGGACTGTCGAAGGTGCTGTGGATGAAGTCGAGCACGGCGTGCGCGGCGGAAAGGGTCACCGCCGAGGCGAACGTGCCGTCGCCGACGCCGGAGCCGACGGTGAGGAGCGTCCGGGCGGCGGCCGGGGAGCGACCGTGAAGCGTGAAGAGCGAGAGGCGGGTCGATCCGCCGGCGAAGGATGAGACCAGCAGATGGTGAGCGCCGGTCCAGGTGAGCCAGGAGGGCGAGAAGGGGACTCCCGGGGTGACATCGGCCGGCACACCGCCCGCGGCCCGCACCAGGTAGACATCGCCACCGGTCGCTCCCTGGTCGCTCATCAGTCCCCCGATGAAGGCGATTCGCGAGCCATCGGGCGACCACCGCGGCAACGCGATCTGCAGGCCGTGCAGCGGACCCCTGACCGAGGACGGATCGAGCGTCACCCGAGGGGCCTGCCCGGGCGTCTGGGTGTAGAGCCTGGCCGTCCACCAGTTGTCCCGCCCCGGCGGCGGGGCGCCGACGAAGGCGACCCGATCGCCCCTCGGCGACCAGTCGAATTCATAGACGAAAATGGAGGCCGGCGTGATCTCACGCACCGCGCCGCCGCCCGCCGGCAGCGTCGCGATCCGCTGACGCTCGATGTTGGCGCGGCCGATCACCCCGACGCGCGGCTTGGTGGCGGATACGGCGGCGATCGGATGCAGATCGCCTTTGACGTAGAGAAAGCTCAACGCCGAGCCGGCCGGCGTCCAGGCGAGCTCGTGCACGAACCCGTCGAGGTGGGTGAGGCGCCGGGCCCGGGTCCGATGCGCGCCCACCTCGTAGATGTCGAGCTGCCGGCGCATCGCCTTCGGCTGATTGCAGTTCGAGAGGAAGGCGAGGGTGCGGCTGTCGGGCGACCACGCCAGAGCGCCGTAGCGGCACGACTCGACCGAGCCCGGGATCCTCACGGTCCTCACCGCCGAGCCGTCGGCGGCGGCGAGTTGCAGGATCTGACCCGGCTCGCCGGTGCCCGAGGCCGTGGCGCCGCGCTTGCGGGTCACCGTCCAGGCGACCCGCCGGCCATCCGGGGCGGCGGCGACGGCGTCGAAGCGCCGCACATCGCGCAAGCGATGCATGATCGCCTCGATCCGGGCGACGTGTTGCGCTGGTGCGCGGGGGGCGGCCCCGCAGGCGGGAGTCATCATGCCGGCGCCGAGCGCGAGCAGCACGGCGCCCGGGAGAGAAGCCGCAGCGTATGATCTCATCTTCGCATTTCCCCCTCGGTTGAAGCTGCGAAGTATAGCAACGAGTCCGCAGGCCCGGCCCTGGCGCTCCCCATCGGGCCGCCGGCCTGCCGCTCGCGCGGCGCCCGCGACCGTGCCCCGGAGCGCGTGCATAACGCACCGCAAGGCTATAGTCTCTGCGGGCTGACCGACCACAGACGAGCCTGCGCGGCGGCGGATCGGGGTGTCTCCATGTCACGTTACATCGGTGCAATCGATCAGGGTACGACCAGCACACGCTTCATCGTATTCGACGGGAGGGGGGAGATCGTCTCCCTCGCCCAGAAGGAGCACCGGCAGATCTTTCCCAAACCGGGTTGGGTCGAGCACGATCCGCTCGAGATCATTCGCAACACCGATGAGGTGATCGGCGCCGCGCTCGCGCGCGCGGGTCTTCGAGCCGCCGATCTCGCCGCCATCGGAATCACGAATCAGCGTGAAACCACCGTGCTGTGGGACCGCAGCACGGGCCGCCCGCTGTGCAATGCGCTGGTCTGGATGGACACGCGCACCGCGGAGCTGGTGGCGAGCTATAGGCACGAGGGCGGTCAGGACCGCTTCCGCTCCCGGACGGGACTGCCGCTCACCACGTACTTCGCGGGCCTCAAGCTGCGTTGGATTCTGGACAACGTCGAAGGCGCGCGCCGCATGGCGGAGTCCGGGCAGGCCCTGTTCGGCACCATCGACAGCTGGCTGGCGTGGAATCTGACCGGCGGCCCGCGGGGGGGCGTGCACATCATCGATGTCACGAACGCGAGCCGCACCCAGCTGATGAGCATCGCGAGCTGCGAGTGGGACGAGGGCATGCTGTCGGCATTCGACATTCCCGGCGCCTGCCTGCCGCGGATCGTGTCCTCGTCGCAGCTCTACGGCGAGATGAGCGCCTCGGGACTGAAAGGGCTCGGGCTTGCCGGGATTCTCGGCGATCAGCAGGCGGCGCTCGTCGGGCAGACCTGTTTTGCTCCGGGGGAAGCCAAGAACACCTATGGCACCGGGTCCTTCCTGCTGATGAACACCGGCGTCGACGCGGTGCAATCCAAGGCGGGGCTCCTCACCACGGTGGCGTATCGCTTCGGCAGCGAGGCGCCGCGTTACGCGCTCGAAGGCGCGATCGCGATCACCGGCGCGCTGGTGCAGTGGCTGCGCGACAACCTGCGGCTGATCGACGCCGCGCCGCAGATCGAGCCGCTGGCGGCGAGCGTCGAGGACAACGGCGATGTCTACTTCGTGCCCGCGTTCTCGGGACTCTACGCGCCTTACTGGCGGGACGACGCCCGGGGCGTGATCGCCGGGCTCACCCGTTATGCGACCC
>JAKAZP010000321.1 GCA_021815905.1 Pseudomonadota bacterium
AGGAATACCGCCTCGATGAACAGCAGATCGGCTTCGTGCAGGAAAGCCGCGAGCGTCTCCCGGTTGCGCGGCGTGTCGGCGGCGTCGGTCACGTAGCACACCCGCTGGCCGGGCAGGAACTCGAGGACGTTCGACTTGAGCAGCCCGAGGGGAATCGCGAGGTCCCGCGCGCCCTCGCGCGTGCGCCAGTGAACGCGGATGGGCGTCTCATCCGGGGCGCCGGCCCGCACCTGCTCCTTCAGGCGAGTGAGCCACGGACCGGTCGGCAACCCGAGCTCCTCGAGCCGATTCTTCCAGATGTTGATGTGCGTGCCTTCCTCGAACGCGAACGCGAGGGATGGGATTCCATGATGCTCGAGAGCGGCGGTGCGCACCCGGAAGGACGAGGACTCGAGCAGCACGCCCCGCGGCGCCTGCGTTTCCGGCAGCGGCTCGCGAGCGAAGCGCTCGCGGCTGCGATAGCGAGCGCGGAGAATGCGTCCGTCGCCCGTGACCTCGTGCGCGGTGATCACGAAGTCGGTGGCGTAGTTCTGCACGAGGTTCCAGGTGTACGCGGCGAGCTTGTGCCCGAGCTGGTCGATGAACCGGTCCGGCCCGTACAGGCGAACGCCCGTGTCGCGTCCGAGGCAGACCCGGAGCAGGTGATCGAAACCGGCGAAGTGGTCCATGTGAGTGTGCGAGACGAACACGTCGCTCACCCGCAGGAGCTTGCGGGTCGGCAGGGGGGCGACGTCGCCGATGTCGAACAGGATCGCGCGACGCTCGAATTTCAGGTCGATGAGCACTCCCGGATCGCCGAACGTCCGGTTGACGAGCATGGCGTCGAAAATGGGCCGCATCCAGCCGCAGGATAGCACCCGAGCTTCGCACGAGCGGAGGCCGTCCTCCGGAGCGCTCCGGACTGATAGACTGTCCGCAGATCGGTACGCTGAGATCCGGACATGAAGGCCGATGAGCTGCGGGCCCTGCAGGCCCCGTTGAAACAGAAATATCGCGCCGATCCGGGCTCGGCGCTCGTCACCTCGCGCGCCGAGGCGCTGCTCGACCCGCAACGGCTGACTGCGAGACTCGCCGGCGAGCAGCCGCGGGTTGCCGGCCTGCATCCTGCGACCGGAGGCAGCGGCGCGGAGGCCTGCTCGGCGGACCTTCTGCTCGAATCGCTGGTGGCATGCGCCGCCGTGACGCTGCTCGCGGTCGCGACATCGATGAGCGCCGGACTCACCGGGGGGAGGCTCATCGCCGAGGGGATCTGGGATGCGCGCGGGACGCTCGGGGTCGACAAGAGCGTGCCCGTCGGCGTGCGCAGCATCGCATTGACCTTCGAGCTCGAAGGCTCGCTCGATGAGGCGGCCCGCCGCCGACTCATCGAGGCGACCGAGCGCTACTGCGTCATTCTCGCGACGCTTCGGAACAATCCCGACATCGAAGTCATCGTCAAGTCCTGAGGCCGCCGGACGACGCTTCGACCGCGTTGCGCAGCGCCCGATCGAGGTCGGTCCAAAGATCCTCCACGGCCTCGATCCCGACGCTGAGGCGCAGCAGGGTCGCGGGCAGGTGCTCCTGTCCCGGGACGCCGGCGCGCCGCTCGATCGTGGACTCGACCGCTCCCAGGCTGGTGGCATGTTGGATGAGTTGAAGCCCGGCGCAGAGCGCGTCGGCCGTCCGGGCATCGCCGCGCACGTCGAACGAGATGATGGTGCCGAAGCCCTCGAGCTGGCGTCGGGCCGCCGCGTGAGTGGGATGGCTCGGGAGGCCGGGATAGCGGGTGACGGCGACGTCCGGATCGCGGGCGAGACGCTCGGCGAGCGTCATGGCGTTCATCTGGGCCCGCTCCAGGCGCAACGCCAGGGTCCTGGCGCCGCGCACGGCAAGGAACGTCTCGAGGCTCCCGGGCGTCGCTCCCCCGAGGCCGCGGGACCGGCGCAGCGAGTCGGCCAGGGTCGTATCACGCGCCGTGACGATGCCGCCGAGCAGGTCCGAGTGCCCACCGATGAACTTGGTCACCGACTGCACGGAGAGATCCGCTCCGAGCGCAAGAGGCCGCTGATTGAGCGGCGTGGCGAAGGTGTTGTCCGCCGCGAGGATCGCGCCTTTCCTGCGCGGCGCGCCGCAGATGACGTCGAGATCGGCGACCGCCAGCAGCGGATTCGACGGCGACTCCAGCCAGAGCAGGTCGGCGATGCCGCACATCTCGATCCAGCCTGCCGTGTCGGTCACGCCGATGCGGCGCACGCTCCACCGCCCGTGGGATTGACCGGCCTGGGCGAGCCCCGCGACGCCCTGGTAGCAGTCATCCGCAAGGGCCACGACGGCGCCCGTCGGCAGTTGATCGAAGACCGCCGCGACCGCCGCCATGCCGGAGGAGAACGAGACCGCGGAGCCTCCCTCGAGGCCGCCGACGATCTCCTCGAGCGCCTCCCAACCCGGAGTGCCCTCGTTGCGGGAGTACACGCGGGGCTCGCCGAGGACGAAGTTCGAGGCCGGGTACGGCGGCACGTTGAGCGGCGAGCCGGGGCGGCGGTCTCGTCCCGCCGAGACCAGCCAGGACTCGACCGACCCTGAGTCACCCTGTTTGCCCAATGTCGAATCCTCCTCGAGGCTGTTGCCTCAGTTTAGCCGATGCGACGGGGAGCGCGCCCGCCTCGAAGGGTTTTCGATGAGCGGGAACCCAGGATGGAGGCGTGGATGATGCGACGTGAGTGCGGCCGTGACCGCCGGCGCGGACTTCGCGGCGAAGGCCGTCTCTACCCGGCGGTGCTCTCCGGTCTCGCCGGCTTCCCGCGTTCCCGAGCGGCGGCGCCAACACGACAGTACCGCTCGCGATCTCGCCGCCGACGTCCGGAACCGGCCGCCGCCCGTCGCCGTTGTATCGGCGTACCTTCCGCTCGAGGAGACCCTATGCACAAGCATTTCGCGGCAGTCGCCGCTCTGACGCTCGTCACCGCGCCCGCCTGGGCGTCCGATCATCATCCGATCAAAGACTCCTACATCACCGCCAAGGTGAAAGCCGAGTTGGTTGCGGACCGTGATACGGATGCCGACAACATCCACGTCACGACCCGGCACGGCATCGTGACGCTTCGCGGCATCGTCAAGTCGGTTGCGGAAAAGGACGAGGCGAAACGCGATGCGATGAAGATCAGCGGCGTTCGTGGCGTGCGCAACGAGTTGAGGGCCCCGGGCTAGCGCGTCCCGGGCCGACGGCTGACCGAGCCGCATCCGGCGGGGCCGGCCGGCGCGGATTGGTCGCCGGCCCAGGGCGCTCGGCGGTCCCCGGGGCGCGCGCGCGGCGCGCCCGCGGGCCCGGCCGAAAGCGGCGGCCCGATACGCGTGCGGGCCGTCTCCCGCGCAGTGCCCCGCGGAGTTGAAACCGACGGCGCCGCCCGCGCCGCCCGCGGCCCGAGCGCGGCTGGTACGCCGGCACACCGTCCGCTAGACTTGCGCGCATGAAAGCCCGGACCCTGGCCATCATCGCCTCGGGAGCGGCCATCGTCGCGGTCGCATTCGCCGTTCATTTCGAGCTCGACGCACGGGCGCGCATCTACAGCGAATTGCGCGGCGTGCGCGCCCAGGCGGTGGCGGATCTCGATCACCACCGGATCAGCGCGTCGCGGGCCGCCGCACTCGAGAGCGAGCTCGGCCAGGCGCGGCGGCGGCTCAAGGCGGACGACGTGCGAGGCGCTCAGAAGCTGCTCGACAGGGTGAAGGCCGATCTGCGGTCCCGCGCGCGCTCGGCCTGACTCGCCGCAGGGTTGTCCGGCCGCAACGCCGCCCGCCCGCGTATTCCGCTCGTCGAGGAC
>JAKAZP010000322.1 GCA_021815905.1 Pseudomonadota bacterium
CGCGGGTCGCGTGCCGCTGGAGGATGGTGGAGAACTCCTCCATGAAGGCATCGAAGCGCACCTCGAGCCGGCCGACCTGGTCGGCGAAGCGGTTGTAGGCCACCACCGCCGGGATGGCCGCGAACAGACCGATGGCCGTCGTCACCAGCGCCTCGGAGATGCCGGGAGCGACCGCCGAGAGCGTCGCCTGCTGAATGTCCCCGAGCGAGGAGAACGCCGCCATGATGCCCCACACGGTGCCGAAGAGCCCGACGTACGGGCTGGTCGAACCGACCGTGGCGAGCGTCGCGAGGCTGTGCTCGAGGCGATCGATCTCCTTCAGCTGCGCGACGCGCATGGCGCGCCGGGCCCCCTCGAGCAGCTGGTCCGGCGCGATCGAGGCCTGCTGGCGCTGGCGCGCGAACTCGCGAAATCCGAACTCGAAGATGCCCGCCATGCCGCTCGCGCCGCCGTGCGACTCGATCGCGCGATAAAGCTGCGCGAGGTCGCCTCCGGACCAGAAGTTGTTCTCGAACTGATCGGCCTCGCGCCGCGCGCGCCCGATCAGCAGGCGCTTCCTGAAGATGATGGCCCAGGAAGTGAGCGAGGCGAGCAGCAGCAGCCCGATGACGATCTGCACGGGCACGCTCGCATTGATGACGAGCTGCAGGATGGAAAGTTGTCCATTCATGATGTTGTCGCAGTCGGTTGCATCCCATTGGTCAGCGCCTCGGGCAGGCGGCGCGGCCGCAGCGTGCGGGCATCGACACAGGCGACCCGCACCTGCGCCGTCACGAGCGCCTCCTCGGCGCGCAGGATCCGCTGCGTGAAGCGCAGGGTCGCCGCCCGCTCGAGCTCGGGCTCGCACGTGACCGTGAGCTCATCGTCCAGGCGCGCGGGCCGGCGGTATTGCACCGAGACGCTCACGACCGCGAACACGATGCCGGGATCGCTCGCCAGTGCCCGCTGGGAGTACCCGAGCGAGCGCAGCCACTCCGTGCGCGCCCGCTCGAGGAAGCGCAGATAGTTCGCATAATAGACGATGCCGCCGCCATCGGTATCTTCCCAGTATACGCGCGCCGGCCACGAGAAAACGCTCACCGCCCGTCCTCGAATAGCGACAGCGCGGCGGCGGCGCGCTCGGGGGCCTTGAGGCCGAAGTGCAGGTAGGAGGCGCGCGTCACCATGCGCCCGCGCGCCGTGCGCACGAGGAAGCCCTGTTGGATGAGGAACGGCTCGATCACGTCCTCGAGCGTGCCACGCTCCTCCCCGACCGCCGCCGCGATGCTGTCGATGCCGACAGGACCCCCGTCGAATCTCTCGATGATGGTGCTCAGGAGCTTGCGATCGAGGGTGTCGAACCCCTCGCGATCGACCTCGAGCAGATCGAGCGCCGCTTCGGCGACCGCCTCGATGATGCGCCCGTCGGATCTCACCTGGGCGTAGTCGCGCACCCGGCGCAGCAGGCGATTGGCGATGCGCGGGGTGCCGCGGGAGCGCTGCGCGATGCGGCGCGCACCCGCCTCGTCGATGGGCACCTCGAAGATGGAGGCCGAGCGGTGCACGATGCGCTCGAGATCCTCCACGCCGTAGAACTCCAGGCGCTGGACGATCCCGAACCGGTCGCGCAGCGGCGAAGTCAGAAGTCCCGCCCGGGTCGTCGCCCCGACCAGGGTGAACGGCGGCAGGCTGAGCTTGATCGAGCGCGCCGCGGGTCCCTCCCCGATCATGATGTCGAGTTGGAAGTCCTCCATCGCCGGATACAGCACCTCCTCGACGATCGGGGAGAGGCGGTGGATCTCGTCGACGAAGAGCACGTCGCGCGGCTGCAGGTTGGTGAGGATCGCCGCGAGATCCCCGGGCCGCTCGAGCACGGGGCCGGAGGTCTGGCGCAGACTCACGCCGAGCTCGGCCGCGATGATGTTGGCGAGGGTCGTCTTGCCGAGACCGGGAGGCCCGAAGATGAGCACGTGATCGAGCGCCTCGGCGCGCTGGCGCGCGGCGGTCACGAAAATCTCCAGCTGCCGCTTCACCGGGGCCTGGCCGACGTACTCCTCGAGCCGCCGCGGCCGGATGGCCCGCTCGCTCGCCTCGTCCTCCCGGGTCGCCTCGGCGCTCGTGGTTCGTTCCGCTTGCACGATGGGTTACTCCCGCAGCGCTCCCTGAAGCGCGCGTCGGATCAGTTCCTCGGTCGAGGGTGTACCGTGACCGGCGGCCTTGAGCAAGCGCGTCGCCTCCGCGGGCCGGTAGCCGAGGGCGACGAGCGCCCCGAAGGCTTCCGCCTCGGGATTCCCCTCCGTGCCCATCGCTCCCCCCGCCGCCGCATCCGCCGAGCCCAGTCGGTCGCGCAACTCGACGATCAGCCGCTCGGCCGTCTTGCGGCCGATTCCGGGGATGCGGATGAGAGCGGCCACGTCCTCACTCTGCACGCACCGGGAGAACGCCTCGACGCTGATGCCGGAGAGCAGCGCGAGGGCGATCTTCGGTCCGATGCCGGACACCTTGATGAGATGACGAAAGAGCTTGCGCTCCTCCTCGGTGCCGAAGGCGTAGAGCACATGCGCATCCTCGCGCACCACGAGGTGCGTGAGCAGCTTCACTTCCTCCCCGACCTGCGGCAGGTGGAAGAAGGTCGACATCGGCGCCTCGAGCTCGTAGCCGAGGCCCCCCACCTCCACCGTGAGTTGCGGCGGGGTCTTGAAGAGAATCCGTCCCCGTACGAAACCGATCATCGCGAGAGGACATCCGGCGCGCCCGGGCGCGCGAGGCTCGCGAGCGCCAGCTCCTGGAGGCGGCGCGAGTGGGCATGGCAGACCGCCACCGCGAGCGCATCCGAGGCATCGGGCGCGATCCGGCCCTCGAGCGCGAGCAGCGTGCGGATCATGTGGGCGACTTGGGGCTTTTCGGCGCCGCCCGAGCCCACCACGGCGAGCTTGACGGCGCGCGGAGCGTATTCGAACACCGGCAATCCGCGCGGCACCGCGCACAGCGCCGCCCCCCGCGCCTGACCGAGTTTCAGCGCGCTGTCGACGTTGCGATTGACGAACACCCGCTCGATGGCAACCTCCCCCGGAGCGTGCAGCGCGATGAGCTCGTGCAGGCGCTCGAAAATCGTATGCAGCCTTTCCGCAACCGACGCGCCGTCCGCGGCGACCGTCACGCAGCCGTGGGCGACGTGCACCAGGTCCCGGCCGCGACATTCGAGGACACCGAAACCGGTGCGCCGCGATCCCGGATCGAGGCCGAGGATGCGCAGTCCCGCCGCCGGCGCGAGGCGCGCGCCGGTCGCGGCGCCCGGGTCAAATGCGCGCCAGGACCTCGTCCGGTATCTCGACATTCGAATACACGCTCCGCACCCCATCCAGGGTTTCCAATGCCTCGAGCAGATGCACCATGCGCACCGCGGGCTCGCCCGCGAGCCGCGTGCTGAGCGAGGCGCGCTCGGTGATCTCGGCCGCGGGCGGCTCGAATCCGCGGTCCGTCAGTATGGCGCGCACCGTCTCGAACTCCATCGGATCGGCCAGCACCTCGATCGAGCGGTCGGAGTTGGCGACCACATCCTCCGCCCCGGCCTCGAGCGCCGCGCGGATCAGCCGCTCCTCGTCCGTTCCCGGCGGGTAGGTCATGAGCCCGACGTGGTTGAACAGATAGCTCACCGAGCCTTCGGCGCCCAGGTGCCCGCCATGCTCGGCGAAAGCACGCCGCAGCTCGGTGCGCGTGCCCTCGGGATCCTCCGTCAGGCAGTCGATGAGCACCGCGGCGCCTCCGGGACCGTAGCCCTCATACCGCACCGGACGCGCCGGCGGGGCCGGGG
>JAKAZP010000323.1 GCA_021815905.1 Pseudomonadota bacterium
CCCGCCCGCCGACCACCACGGCGGGGCGGGAGGAAAAAGCGATGCGAGCTCAGCTGAAGATCCAGATTGCGTTGGCCGGGGTCGTCATCGCCCTGGCGTTGCCGCCGGCGGCGCAGGCGGTGCCGAGTTTCGCCCGCCAGACCGGGATGGCGTGCGCGGCGTGTCACACGGTGTTCCCGGAGCTCACGCCCTTCGGGCGCATGTTCAAGGCGAACGGCTACACACTCTCGAACCTGAAGCAGGTGCAGGCGGTCAACAGCAAGCGCGAGGAGATGCTCGAGCTGTCGAAGACCCCCGCGCTCTCGATCATGGCCCAGGTGTCCTATACGCAGCTCGCGAAGCGGCTGCCCGACAAGAACAATCCGGCGGCCCCGGGGCTCACCCAGAGCGGCACGGCGGGCTTTCCCCAGCAGCTGAGCCTGTTCTACGCCGGGGAGATCGCACCGCACTTCGGCGCCTTCGCCCAGCTCACCTATGGCCAGGACAGCGGCACCATCGGGATCGACAACACCGATCTGCGATTCGCCAACATGACGATCCTGCCGCACAAGGAGACCCTCATCTACGGCATCTCCCTCAATAACAATCCGACCGTGCAGGACCTGTGGAACAGCACGCCGGCGTTCGGTTTTCCTTACGCCGCGAGCGGCGCCAGCGTCTCCCCGCTCGCGGGGACTCAGATCGACGGCGCCCTGGCGCAGAGCGTCGCCGGCATCAGCGCCTACGCCTTCTGGAACAACCAGCTGTATCTGGAGGTCGGCGGCTACCGCTCGGCGCAGCAGGGACAGGTGAATCAGCTCACCGGCTCGGCCGGACCGCTCGATGGGACGGCCTCGAACGTCATCGAGGGTCTCGCCCCCTACTGGCGCGCCGCGTACGAGTACGACTGGAGCGCCAACTCGCTCGAGGTCGGGATGTACGGGCTGAACGTGAAGCTCTTCCCGGGCGCGAGCCTCGGGATCGCCACGCCGCTTCGCGGCCCCGTCAACCGGTTCAACGACGTGGCCGAGGACTTCCAGTACCAGTACATCGGCGAGCAGAACATCTTCAGCCTCGAGGGCACGCACATCCACGAGACCATGAATCTCGCGGCGAGTTTCGACGCCCGCGCCGTGGCGAATTCGCGGGATGACCTCACGACCGACCGTATCTGGGGCACGTATTACTACCAGCGCGCGTACGGCGGCACGCTCGGGTGGTTCTCGACCACCGGCAGCGCCGATGCGGGAATGTATCCCGGTCCCGCCGGCTCCGCAGATCCGGGTGTGGTGACGAGCGCCAACGGCTCGCCGGATACCGATGGGTTCATCGGAGAGCTGAACTATCTGCCCTGGCTCAACGTGAAACTCTCCCTCCAGTACACCCACTACGCGAAATTCAACGGCGCCGGCACGAATTACGATGGGGTGGGGCGCAACGCCTCCGACAACGACACCCTGTACCTTCTGCTCTGGTTCTCTTACTGAGGGACGATCATGCGAAGCACCCGAATCCGTCTCGTCGCCGCCGCCGCCGTACTCCTGATCGCGAGCCTCCCTCTTCACGCTCAGGAGCAGCCCGCGGCTGTCGTGCAGAACGCGCGCGACCTCGCGATCGGAGTCTGCAGCATGTGCCACGGGCCCGACGGCAACAGCATCAATCCCATGTTTCCACGGCTCGCCGGTCAACACGCCTGGTACCTCGAGCAGCAGCTGAAGGAGTTTCGCGACGAGAGTCGCGGGGACCCCTACGCCATCGCCTACATGTGGGGCATGGCGAGCGGGCTTTCCGATCAGACGATCGATGCGCTGGCGGAGTACTTCTCGAAGCAGAAGCCGGGCCCCGGGGTCTCGCACGACCCGGCGGCGATCGCCCGCGGAAAGGAGATCTTCGAGCGCGGCATTCCCACCCAGGGCGTGCCGGCCTGCGCGGTCTGCCACGGCCCCGACGCGCTCGGGAACAAGTCCTTCCCGCGTCTCGCCGGCCAGCACGCCGAATACATCATGAAACAGCTGACCTCGTTCCAGAACAACATGCGGAACGTCGCCATGATGCACGGCGTGGCGAGCCGCCTGCACGAGCCGGAGATGCAGGCGGTGGCCGATTATCTCGAATCGCTTCCCTGAGGCGGCTCACTCGAGGGCGCCCGTCTCGATCTCACGCAACAGCTCCCGCACGTCCGCCGCCGAGCACGCTCCCTCGGCGCGCAGGGCGTGCAGGAGCGCCTCGAGATGGGTCGCCATCGCCGCCGCGAGCACCTGCGGGGCATAGCGCTCGAGGCCCGCGACGAGTTCCTCGAGCTCCTCGATGCACCCCTCGATCGCCGTGTCGTCGCCGTCCGAGTCCGTGAGCGCCATGCCGATCTCCCTGTAGGCTCGAATCACGAGCGCAGCATACAGGCGCTCGTCGGCCGGCGCGGTGGAGACGGAGCGCCGCCGGCTCATTTCTCGACGAACACGCAGCCAAACCCGGTTCCCATTCCGGCGGCCTTCCCTAGACTGTCCCGCCGTGCCATCCGGCACCAACATGACACTCGAAGGAATCCCGCGCCATGAACAGCTTCACTCTCATCGCCGTCGGCAATCTCACCGCCAATCCCGAGCTCACCGTGAAAGGTGAGCAGAACGTCGCGAAGTTCTGCCTGGTCGGCAACGACTATGCGGGCAAGGACGAGGAGGGCGGCGCACGGGAAACGAAGACCAGCATCTACTTCACCGCCTTCGGCGCACTCGCCGAGACGCTCGCGCGCACCGCGCGCAAGGGCGATCAGCTCATCGTCGAGGCGCAGGTGCGCGAGAACAACTGGACCGACAAGCAGGGCGAGCGACGCTACGAGTATTCCTTCGTCGCGCGCGGCTTCAGATTCGGCGCACCCGGGAAAGTCAAGCGCGAGGAGCGCGAGTCGCGCCGGGCGCAGGAGTCGCAGCGCCTCGCGGCGAGCGCCTGAGGCGAGTCCCACCGGGGGACCCGCTTGCCCCGAGGGCGAGGCGGGCCGCCGGATCACCCGACAGGGAGGAATCCCCATGATCGAGACCCTTCGCTCGGCCGCGAGAAATGCGCTGCTCGCCGCGGTCGCTTTCGCGCTGCCGCAGCTTGCGCTGGCGCAGACCTCGCCGTTTCTGACCGGCGCAACGGCGCTGGAAAGCAACATCCTCGCCTGGCTCACCCCCATTGCCATCATCCTCGTCATGGTCCTGGGCGCCATGGCGATGGCAAACCGGATTTCATGGGGCTGGTGTATCGGCGCGATACTCGGCATCGCGATCGCTTTCGGAGCGCCGCAGATCGTTTCCTGGGTGCGCGGGATGTTCGGCGTCTGAGGATCGGGTCATGAGCATGCATTCCCGCGCACCCACCCCCGATCCGCTGTTCGTCGGGGCCACCCGTCCGCCGATGCGCTGGGGGGTGACCTACTCGGCGCTGCTGTTCAACCTCGTGTTCACGCTCGAGGCGTTCCTGGTCACGAGGAACCTGCTCGCGCTGCTCATCGCCGCGCCGATACATCTCGCCTGCGTGCTGCTGTGCGGGCGGGATCCGCGCTATTTCGATCTGCTGCTGCTCGCCGGGCGCACGCGGCTGCCGGCGCTTTTTGCCAACCGGCGGCTCTGGAGAGCCGGGAGCTACAGTCCGCTCGCGCTCGACTCGCCCGCCCGCGCGCCCCGGAGGAGGCTCGAGACGCTCGTGGTGGTGGCGGATCGCACGCGGGGCTCACGCTCATGTTGAGCGCCGCGCGGTCGGCGGCGCTCGGCCGGGAGCTGACCGCGGACCGGTTTATTCCCTACACGGCGCACGTGGCGCCGGAGGTGGTGCG